>PMOH01000306.1 GCA_003161515.1 Deltaproteobacteria bacterium | reverse complement strand
AGGCCGCCGGTCATCGCGTACACGGTGGGAAGTATCAGCACGATCGCCTCGGTCACCGACTGGAAGAGCATGTAGAGCAGGACAAAGATCAGACCGAAAACGATCGGCAGAATGACCGTCAGGCGCTTTCGCGCGCGCAACTGGAACTCGTACTCTCCCGACCACTTCAGGGTGTATCCGGCGGGCAGATGCAGTTGCCGATCGAGCACGCGCTGCGCGTTGTCAACGTAGCTGCCGTAGTCCGAGGTCGCGAGGTCAACATAGACGTAGCCGGTAAGCTGACCGTCTTCGTCGCGGATCATCGATGGGCCCGGGCTCAAATCAATGTGCGCGACTTCGCCGAGCGGAATCTGTGCGCCAGTTGGCGTCATGATCAATATGCGACGAAGCGCGTTCAGGTCGCCGCGATAGTCTGCAAGATAGCGGACGTTGATTGAGTAGCGCTCGCGGCCTTCGACGGTGGTCGCGATATTCTCACCGCCCATGCCAGAGCTGACCGCGCGCTGAACGTCACCAACAGTCAGGCCATATCTGGCGGCGACCGCGCGGTCCACGTCGACGTTGATGTAGAAGCCTTGTGAGACCCGTTCGGCGAAGATTCCACGCGTGCCCGGAACCGAACCGAGTATTTCTTCAATTTGAGAACCGATCTGCTGAATGCGGTCAACGTCGGGGCCCTGAATTTTTAGTCCCACAGGCGTTTTGATCCCGGTCAGCTCCATATCCAGCCGGTTCTCGACCGGCATCGTCCACGAGTTAGACAACCCTGGGAAATGCAACCTATCGTCCATTTTCGCGATCAGAGAATCGTAGGTCATGCCCTTTCGCCATTGGTCGCGCGGCTTGAGCATGATCGTCGTGTCGTACATGTCCAGCGGCGCGTTGTCGGTCGCGCTATCTGAACGTCCTACCGAACCAAACACGCTCTCGACTTCGGGAAACGTGCGGATGATCTGATCCTGCTTCTGCATCAGATCAACGGCCGATGAGATCGAAATTCCGGGAAGGGCGGTCGGCATGTAGAGACTTGAGCCCTCGTAGAGCGGCGGCATGAACTGACTGCCGATCTTGAATAGCAGCGGAATTGTGAGCAACACGAATATTACGTTGGCGACGATCGTCAGGGCGCGATGACGCAGGCACCATCGGATCACTGGCAGATAGATGGCCTGGAAGAAGCGGGAGATGGGATTGTCTTCCTCAGGTCGCAGACGTTTGCCGCGGATGAATAGGACCATCAGCACTGGTACCACGGTGATCGCGAGAACTGAGGAGAACGCAATCGCGAAAGACTTGGTGTAAGCCAGCGGACGGAACATCCGTCCCTCCTGCGATTCGAGCAGGAACACCGGCAGGAACGAGACGACAATAATTATCAGCGAGAAGAAGATCGGGCGGCCGACCTGCTTTGCGGCCGATAGCAGAATTCGCTGCCGTTCGGATGGGGAAACTGACTCGCCCCTTAGCGACGCTTGATGCTGCGCCTCGGATAGGTGCCGATAGCCGTTCTCGACCATTACGATCGAAGCGTCGACCAGCACACCTATAGCCAGCGCCAACCCGCCTAGCGACATGATGTTAGAGCTGATCTGGAGATAGTACATCGGGATGAAGGTCGCGATGACTGCAATGGGCAGCGCAAGAATCGGGATCAGCGCCGAACGCAGGTGGAAGAGGAAGATGATGATCACGAGACTTACAATGATGGCCTCTTCGAGGAGATCGCGTTTCAAAGTGTTGATGGATGCCTGGATAAGTCCCGATCGGTCGTAACCGGCCACGATTTCAACGCCACGCGGAAGAGTCTTTTGGATCTGAGCGAGCTTCTGCTTGACCCCGTCGATGACGGTGAGGGCATTCTGCCCGTAGCGCATCACAACGATGCCGCCGACCGTCTCGCCATCGCCGTTCCATTCCGCGGCGCCCTCGCGCAGGTCTGGACCCAGACTAACAACGCCTAAGTCTCTTATCAGCACCGGTGTGCCGTTGTTGGTCGCGACGGAAATTTGTTCGAGGTCTGATACCGAGTGGACGTAACCCAGGCCGCGGATCATGTAGTCCGCTCCCGACATTTCCAGCACGCGTCCACCGACCTCGCCGTTACTGTCGCGGATTTTGTCGATCACAGTTTCCAGCGGGACCTTGAGCGCGAGCAATCGATTTGGATCGAGCTTGACCTGGTATTGCTTGACGAAGCCGCCGATAGTAGCGACCTCCGAAACGCCCGGCACTGTTTCGAGCGCATAGCGGACGTTCCAATCCTGCAAGCTCCGTAAGTCGGCAAGACTGTGAGTATGACTCTTGTCGACGAGAGCGTACTCGTACACCCAGCCCGCGCCGGTCGCGTCTGGACCTATGGCAGGATTTACGCCAGTTGGGAGCTTGCCCGTGATCTGCTGCAGGTATTCCAGCACGCGGCTCCGCGCCCAGTAGATGTCGGTGCCGTCTTCGAACACGACGAACACATAGGAGTCGTTGGGCATCGTCTGCGCGCGGACCGCCTTCACGTGCGGAGCGGCTAGCATCGCGGTGACGATAGGATAGGTCACCTGATCCTCGATGAGATTCGGCGGCTGACCCATCCATTCGGTATGGATAATCACCTGGACGTCGGAGATGTCCGGCAGTGCGTCGAGTGGGATTCGATCGAGCGACCAAATGCCGGCGAGTATGAGCGCCAGCACGCCGAAGAACAGGATGAAGCGGTTCTCATTGCACCAGTCGATAGTTCTTTCAATCATGCTTCTATCCTCACATCGCCATTGAGCCGCTGGCCGACACGTCCATCTGCTTGGTCGCGATAGGATGCCCTTCTTTCGACACAGTGATCGTCAGGCTCCAGGTGCCGCCGCTGGGCAAGTCGATATTCGCGGTGTAGGTACCGTTTCCTTGATCTTCTGCAGTGCCTTGCGCGCGCATCGCGGCCATTCCCATCGCAGGCATCGCGGCCATGTAGAAGGACACCGTCACTTGTGCAGCTGAGATTGGCGCGCTTTTGGAATCGCGCACCGTCACGATCGCTTTGTTGTGACCACGCACCATAGGATTCGGGTCGCTCGTGAACTCGATGCTTGCTTGGGGGATCGACTCAGTGGCTGGTCCAGCAGCGT
>PMOH01000482.1 GCA_003161515.1 Deltaproteobacteria bacterium | reverse complement strand
AGTCGGCAAATGGGGCAACATCAGAATCACGACTACTGCTCCCAGCTGAGGTATCAAAATGGAGTTCGCAGGCTTCGGCCATGTCACCTTGACGGTCAGCAACTACGAGGCGTGCCTGAAATTTTACGATCGCCTGATGACGCACATCGGGATGCGCCGTTACTTCGAGTCGCCGCTCGGCGTCGGATGGTTTGCGGACGAGTACATGTTCGTGATGGGACACGCGGCTCCTGCGGGCGATCGATTCTCGCAATGGCGCACGGGGCTTCATCACCTGTCGTTCCGCGCGACCAGCCGCGCCGAGGTCGATTCGTGCTACGCGATGCTCCAGGAAATCGGCGCGAAGATTATCTTCCCCGCCGAGCCCGGACCGTTCTGGCCCGGCTACTATTCGGTGGTGTTCGAAGATCCCGACGGCACGCGTCTCGAGATGAACTACATCCCACCCGAAGGATGGAAAGCGGTCGCGAATTCCGCCGATGCGATCGCGAAGGGCAAATCGCCGTCGTGAAATCGCCTTCAAACGCGAGTCGGGCGAAGGGTCGATGAAGCCGGTTCTCGCCGCCCTCGCGTGCATCGTCGCCGTCTCGTGGATCTATCTGCTCAGCGGCGCGGGCATGCCGACGATGGATATGGGCGGCGGCAAGGTGATGCTGATGCCGCCGCCGTCGTGGAGCATCGGCTACGCGGCGATCACCTTTGCGATGTGGTCGATCATGATGGTCGCGATGATGATTCCGACTGCCGCGCCGGTAATTCTCCGCGTCGCGAGCGGCGCGCAAGGATTTTCGACCGCCGCGCTATTTACGGTGGGCTATCTGATTGTCTGGACGATATTCAGCGCCGTTGCCACGACGGCGCAGTGGGCATTCGACTCCGCGCACGTGCTGTCCGACGCGATGGCAATTCGCAACGAGGTAGCAGCAGGCCTCATCGTCGTCGCGGCCGGTCTCTACCAGTTATCGCCGCTGAAACGAAACTGCCTGCGCCGCTGCTGCTCGTCCAAAAATCTTATCGGCGATGATCGAAAACGAAGTCCGTCAGCCGCAGTGCGAGCAGGACTGACTTACGGCGTGTCATGCCTCGGCTGCTGCTGGGCGCTGATGTGCCTGTTGTTCGTCGTCGGCGTGATGAACATTTTCTGGATCGCAGCTATCGCCGTCTTGGTGCTGGCCGAAAAAACTTTGCCGTGGGGTTTGCGCCTCGCGCGCATCGCCGCCGTCGGCTTGATCGGCTGGGGCAGCGTCGCGATAGCGACGGCCGTGCTTTAAATGGGAGATAGAAGTGCGCATCTACACCGCCTGCATTACTTGTCATTCTGACTGAAGCGAGCACATGAGCGCGTGTTTGTCATCCTGACGGAGGGAGCAACGCGACCGGCTGGAAGGATCTCGGACAGCTTCGCGCTAGCGAAGCCGGTTCCGGTTTCTGAATCGCGTAGCGCTCCTTTGAGATCTTCTGTGGAAAGCAGCATCTCAAAAACCGGAACCGGCGGCGCATACGCGCCGCTGTCCGGAAGCCAGAAGCTATTTCCTGCCGCTCGCCTTGCTCGCTTTGTCAGGATGACAGAAAAAGATCGGACCCTAACCTCTAACGCCTTCCCATAGTGGGAAGGAGAACAACGTGCGGCTGAAATGCATGGCGATCACTTCACGCCGGGGAAGCTCAATGTGAAGCCGCCGTCTACCATTATTGTTTGGGCGGTCAGGTAGCTGGCAGCGGGCATACACAGCAGGCAGGCGAACGCGGCGATTTCGTCGAGGGTTGGGAGACGCTTCAGGGCTGAGCGCTCGGCGCATCGGCGCTGGAAGTCTTCGTAGTTGTCGCCCAGGTAGTTGGCGTAGAAGCGGGCGGAGTCGGTGTCGATGTAACCGACGTTGAGGCCGTTGACCGTGATGCCGCGCGGGCCGAGTTCGAAGGCGAAGTCGCGCACCATGCTCTCGAGCGCGGCCTTGGCGGCGCCGAGCACGCCGTGGCCGGGAAGATTGCGAATCGAATCGATGCCGGAAATCATCAGCACGCGGCCGCCATCGCGCATCACCTTGTTCGCTTCCTGCACGGCGGCGACGAAGCCGTTGACGCTCAGCGCAAAAGTGCGCGCGAGATTGTGCGGCTTGGTTTCGAGCAGCGGTTTGAACGCGGTCGCAGCGGCGTTTGCGATCAGGATGTCGAGACCGCCGAGTTCGGAGGCGGCGGTGGCGATCATCGCACGCACCTGCGCGTCGTCTTCGAGGTCGGCCTTGATGAGGATCGAGCGTGGCGCGATCGCGCGGACCTCGTCGAGGGTTTTCGCTGCGCTCGCTTCATCGCGGCGATAGTTCATAGCAACGGTAGCGCCGAGGCGCGCGAGGTTGAGGGCGATTGCGCGGCCGAGTCCGCGGGTGCCGCCGGTTACGATTGCGATTTTGTTATTTAGGTCGTGGTCGTGCATTGCTTTTTTGTCACCCTGAAGCGCAGCGGTAGGGTCCGAATCCGGATCCGGGATTCGGGATTCTACGGCCTTCGGCCTTCAGAATGACACTGCGGTCCGTAGAGGATTTGGCGGATGTCTTTGGCTAGCGACGTGCCGTCGGCGCGGAGCTTGCGCGGGTTGAAGCCTTTTAGCTCGATGCTCACCGTTAGCTCGGCGTCGGAGACGTCGGCTGGAGTAGCGAATGCTACGCGACCGCTGTCCGGGGTTCGCGATTCTGCGATTACCGCGTCGCCGCGGCCGTGCAGGGTTACGCGCGCGCCTGCGAGCGGCGGATGTTCGCCGTCGGGCAAGTGGTCGTTGTCGAGGACTGTTACGCTGAGGCTGCGCAGGTCGCGGGCGCGCTCGACTTCGACGCGCAGGTCGCGCAGATAGATCATCGGCTCGGCGAATACGCCCTGGATTCCTGCGCGCTCCGGCTCGCGCGCCGGGTTGGCTTTGAGCTCGACCCGCTGCGCCGCCATCCCATGGTCACTGGTGACGACGAACAGCGTGGAGTCGAGCAGGCCGCGCGCGCGGAACAGTTCGAGCACCTCGCCGATGCGGCGGTCGGTGCGATAGAGCGCCTCGCGCATGCCGTCGTGATGCGGCCCGTAGTCGTGGCCGCTGCCGTCGGTGATCACGAACTCGTGCGCGACGAACACCGGCGCATCATCGCCGCAATGGTCGAAGAGATTGATCACTTGCGCCATCCCGCGGATGTCCGAGATCTCCTCGCGGGTCATCCCCGGCATGTTGTCCGCGGCCCATCGCGGGCTCACGTCGGAGAGCATCCCGGTGGTGAGCGCCTTGAGGCGCGCCTTGTCGCCGACGATGCGCCGTTCGAGCACCGCGTGATCTGCGCCGCGTCCCTGCGGCTCGTGGATCGACGCAGTGATCGTTCGCTCACCGCCCGCGCGCTTGAACGCCTCGTAGAGCGTCTCGACGTCGGGATTCAGATAACGCTCGGTCTCGAAGATGTTGCCCTGGATCGGCACGGTCTCGCGACGCTCGCGCAGGTGGAAAGTCGGATTGACTACATCGTGATGCCCGCACCATGCGCCGGTCATAATCGTCGAGTGACTGGGCCACGTGATGCTCGGGAAGTTGACAATGGAGCCGTGCGAGAGCATCGCGCCGCGCTCGACAAGGCCCGCGAGATTTGGAATCGCATCGCGGTTGGTGTCGAGCTGATGGCGCAGTTCCGAATGCGACAAGCCGTCGAGCAGAATCATGTACACACGCTTCGGGCGCTCGGCGTGGTCGTCGATTATTTCGTCGAGCGGCTTGCCGTCCTGGCGCTTGAGGTAAACTTCGGCGCTTGAGCCCGACGCGTCGAGGCCCGCGACTTTCGGCAATCCCGCGATGCGCGCGATGGTTGGTGCGATGTCAACCGCGCGCGCGTTCAGCTTGAACAGTCCGCGGCGGACGCCCGGACCGCTGAACACCAGCGGCGCGCGGCATTGCACGACGTCGAGCGCGCC
>PMOH01000394.1:382-6395 GCA_003161515.1 Deltaproteobacteria bacterium | reverse complement strand
AGGGGTCACCCCTGCCCAAGGAAATGCGGAACCCACGGTGGTTCCGCATTAACGTTCGCGCGCCGCGCGCGCTCTACTAAGTCCCCCTCCTACCTCCGCACCCTCCGCCTAACTCCATGCACCGGCGTCGGAGTCTGATTGCCGATTACTGCATTGGTGATCTCGAAGCATCCCGTGTCGCCGTCCGGGTTTCTAAGTCCCAGCGCAAACGGCCCATTGCCCAGGAACGCGGAGTCGATACCCGCTATCTCGATGTTCACAGTCCATTCTCCGCACGCCGGTGCTGGTGGCGTCGGCAGCTCGACCATCCTGGCTGATAGCGTTCCGCCTCCATCAAGGAAGAGGGTTCCGTAACTCTGGTGATTGACCGTGTGCACGACCCAACCATCGAGAAACAGAACCGGGCCCCCAAAATTAAGCGAGGCGCAACTGCCCGTCGCCAGATAGACGTTGAAGCCATTGAAGGCATCGTCAGCCGCGTCGCAACTCGGAGAGGCGTTCTCGATGAAGCTGAATGCCAGGTTGACCTGATCCGAATTTGGAGTCGTCGAACGTGCTATCTGCAGCCGCTCGCCATTCGCCTCGACCACGATGGGCGTCGTCTGCAATTCGAATGCGCCCGCGTCACAGAATCTCGGATTCCCGAAATCCGGCCGCGGAAAGCCGCGCTGGTCGGTCGTCAGCGCAATCGGCGTCGGCGATGTCTGGTCGGTGCAATCGGCTACCGGAATAAAATCAACCGCCTGGCTGTTAGGCTCGAGCGCGATGGTCTCGGTCGGCCCGCCGTTGTTCTGTAATCCCAGTGGGTCCAGATTCAGCGTCGTGCTGTGATTAATGCTGGTACCGATGGGCGGCACGGTGAACCCGCAGCTGTTGTCGTCGGAGATGTTGAAGCCCGCGTCGGTCAGAGAAAGGAAATCGAAGCAGTTCCCGCCGGTGCTCGCCGCCAAAACCGTCCCCTTCAGCGTTGCGTTGCTGAAGTTGGCGATGCCGCCGCCGAAGCCCACGTTGGCCGAAAACGTGCTGTTGGTGACGGTCAGCGCGCCGTTGTTTAGGATAGCGCCGCCTTCGTTGGTGGCCTGGTTGGCCGAAAACGTGCTGTTGGTGACGGTCACCGTGCCCAGGTTGTTAGCGATGGCGCCGCCGTTTCCGATGGCGCCGCCGCTGCCGGTGGCCTGGTTGGTGGAAAACGTGCTGTTGGTAACGGTCACCGTGCCGGTGTTGTTATAGATGGCGCCGCCGAAGCCGCCGCCGCCGCCGACGCCGTTGGCCTGGTTGCCCGACAACGTGCTGTTGGCGACGGTCAGCGTGCCGTTGTTAACGATGGCGCCGCCCTCACCGAAGAAGCTGGTCACGCTTCCATTTTGCAACGTCAGAAATTGCAGGTCGAGCGTAGCGCCCGAGTTCACGCTGAAAATTTGAAACGAGTGCGCCCCATTCACAGTGATGGACTGGCCGCTGCCATCAATCGTCAAGTTGATCGCGATCGCAGGAAGGCTGCCGCCCAGCGTAATCGTACCGCTCACACTGAAATCGATGACATCGCCGGTTGAGGCGGCAAGAATCTCACCGCGCAGGCTGCCATCGCCGGCGACCGGGCTAGCCGGGTCGGTGGTGTTCGTGACGGTAAGCGTTGCCGCCCCCGCCAACCCCGCCATCGTTACCAATAAAAATGAGAGCGCAATTCCCCCCAGCGCAAAGCGCCGCTTCCGATCTGCCATTGGACCCCTCCCCACGGCGCGTCAGCCGCGTCGGCAAATTTTCACCGGTAGACTAACTCAGGCATGTCGCGACCACTCTCCCATCGAGCCACCTCACTGTCAATTCACAGAGCGAAGGCTGACAACGATTCACGTCGCAAGCTCTGCACTCCCCGATTCCTCTGCGCGGGGCTCTTCTCCCCGCGCCACCCGCAACGCTCGAGACGCACGCTGCCAGAAGAGATTGTCCGGGTAGCGCTGCACCAGCTTGTTGACTACCGCGTCGCCTTTCCACATCAGGAACGGCTTCACCAACGGATTGAAGACCACATGATCCGTATAAGGCTGCAGCTCGAAGCCCATACTGGTCTTGTAGTAATCGAGCCCCTTTCCGACGGCGAGCGCCTTAGGCCCATGCGAGATGTAAGCGACCTCCGGACGTGCCAGCGTGGTCTTCATCACCGTAAACAGCAGCGCATTGTTCGGATAGAACTTCAGCAAATCAGAAGCGCTCTTCTGCAGGTGTATGTAGTAGCAGTCCTCGACCAGCATCGCGACGATAAAGGTTGCCAGGCGATCCTCGACAAAGGCGCCCCACGCCTCGAAATCCTTCGAGCGGCTGGCATTCTCGCAGAACAGCTTCCACTCCTCCTCAGTAGCGCTAGGTGCCGTGCCCATCTGGCGCAAAGTGGTTTCCGCGGTCAGCGCATGCCCGTGCTGCGCCAGGTAGTCGAAGTCAATCTGCTTGATGCGGCATCGCGCAAGGCCTCTGCGAGTCCTACTGCGCACATTCTGGGACAGCGCCGGAAAGTCGTAGTCGCGATTCGAGCAAACGTACATCCCACCGCGCGGCCCTGCTTTGTCGGGAGTCCTTGGATAGCGAATCGCAAACGCAGGTCCTTTGATCATGACCTGCGCTATCTCCGCCGGCGACGGCTCCACCAAACGATGTATCGGCAGACTCTTGAACAGAAGCGGCTTGGGATTGTACCAGTAGCAACTCTCAGTCTGTATGATCCGATTACCTATGGCCCTGAAAAATTGCGCCAACTCAGATGCCTGCATGTTCTTCCCCTCGCTTAGTTATTGCCGGCTTAACCAGATCTCACGCCAGTAATGGTGATTCGCACGCTGACAGAAGGATCGCTGACCCTGGCAATAGACCGACTCGAGCACGATACATGGGCTGCGGAAGCCCTTGAGCTCGCCGCTTCGTTCGTCGATCCGCCGCTCCATATTCAGGATCACCGGAAATTTGCGGCCGCAGAACTGGAACATCTCGGGCTTGAATTCCATCCCGCGGTTACAACCTTTACGATCGAGCGTCCGCAGAATTTCAAACATTCCGCGCACCCTCACTACTTCACCCGGCTGCAAATTTAGTTCGGTCGCCGGAGTCTTCTTGTATCGATCGGCATTCCACGGAGCGCGCGTCCATAGCTTAAATGCCTGTAGAATCGCTTTGCCCCAGAAGTAGATAAGGAGCTGGCGCAAGGCGCTGAAACTTCTCTTTCCCGAAGCGCAGTCGCGCGCAACCTTGACGAAGTAGCTCGAAGATTTTCCGACTGGCGCCGGGCAACTGGCCGAAGCCAACTCCGTCGCCTGGCACATAAGAGTGTTGTCCGGCTTCTGCGCCAGTTCGCTCAGCGCACGATAAGCCCCATCCGTAGTGCCAGGCGGAGGAACTGCAATCAGCGTGGGACGGGATTCATCCGCAGCGACGGTCACGGGGCGCAGCCACGCTTCCTTCCATAGGAACAGACAGCCCGCTTCGCATCCGCGATGCGCCGAGCCGTCGCACCTTAGCTGTTCGAGATGAACCGTACCTTCGATTCGTCGAGGCTGGCCAAGCGCGCAAGTGTTGTCGGCTCGTTTCGATACGTGCAGGCGGCGGCCGCTGAATGCCAGCATCTCGGGCATGAATGGCAGACCGTCAAGTTTCCCGTCGGCGTCGAGGGTCACCATGATTTCCGCAGCGCTTCGAACTTCGACCAGATCACCCGGCTTCAGATCGAGCGGTGCCGAATCGTTCTCGCTGATCTCTTTTGATTCCACCTGGTCAGCGAGAATTTGCAATGAATCCGTCGCCTCCAAGGCTGCGTTTGCTTCGCGCATCGTTACACCTCCGCCGATCCAGTCGCGTACGGACCGTCAAGCTAAAGCAAGAGATGTACTTAGAGGCTGTGCTGAAACTTTCTAGGATTTATCGATTCGAAGCTGCGGGCGCGCGCCGAATTTCCACGGCCTGCGTGTGAATCCGTGTAAAAACTACGCGCTCACTATGTAACTATTCCGCGATCGGAAAATTGAGGATGATCGCCGCTCCCGCTGGACTACGATTCTCGGCGCGAATCCGCCCGTTCAACCTGGTCATGACGTCATGCGCCATCGACAGGCCCAAACCGGTGCCTAAGTCCTTGGTCGTGAAGAACGGCTCGAACAGCTTCGGGAAAACTTCTTCCGGGATGCCGGTGCCCTCATCCTTGAGCGCTACCTCGACGGTATCCGCCAACAACCTACTTTCGATAAATAGATTGCCCCCCTCCGGCATCGCCTCGCGCCCATTGATCAGAAGATTCGCGATCACGTGCTTCACCTGGTTTGGAAAAGCCCAAACCTTTGGCAACGAAGGCGGAATGTCGAGTTCGAGTTTAACCGCGCCGCCTTTCACCGTCGGCGTCTTCTGTATCAGGTAGTCCACCATCTCGACGGCTTCGGCTATCAGGATCGCCAGGTTGCAACTTTCCAGATTTTCCTGCGGCCGCTCGTTTACAAATTCCTGAAGTCCGCGCACTCGCTCCGCAGCCGCATTGACCGTTCTCGCCAGCGCGTCCACATCCTCGGCGAAATCCACGCCGGCTTTCGCGCGGAGTATGTTTAATCTCAACGAACTCGAATTCAAAATATTTCTCAGGTCATGCGCCAGCCCCGAAGCCATCTCGCCAATCGCGCGCAGGCGTTCGTTTCGAAACAGCTCGTCGCGCAAATGAAAAAATCCGATCAGCGCCGACATCTGCTCTGTGGTCTCGACCCCCACCGCGCCAACGTGATCCTTGCCGTCGATCGCCAGTGGAAACCTTACAACGAAAAGAGACTTACCGCGTTCGACCTGGTCGGTGGAAACCAGCGGATCGCCACTGGCTAGAACCTGCTGATCCTTTCGCCAATAGACCTGGCCAATTGTCGGAAACAGTTCTTCGTCCCGCGCGCCGATCCATTTTTCCTGCTCGATGCCGAGTTCCGAAGTGAGCCGCGAATTGACGAACACGTATCGTCCTATCGCGTCTTTGATCCAGATCCGCGCCGGGAGGTTGCCCATCAGGAGTGAAAAAAAATGTTCGGGATCGTCCCTACCCGTCAGTTGCGGATTCGTTATTTCATCCTTGCGACTCATTTGGACGTACATCCGCGTCGCGGGCAACGGCCATACAGAAATTGGGCGGACCGCGACGCCGAATGACCCAGATACCTGCGGCCCATTGCCGACGTGGCGGGTTCTGTCTTCGGAAGTCTCAGATCAGACATGAACGGTCTCCGGTACAGTGTCTGAGAAATTTGCGCGACAGTAATGTTCGACCGAAAAGCTATCGTCGATTGACTCTCCGCGTCAAGCGGCCGCGCTTGACCATATCAATCGCGCACAAAACCTGCGTAAACGTGCCGAACAGTTCGTTACTAGAAAATGGTGCCGAGCGCGTCGCCGACGATTCGGAACGGCGCCGCGATTATTGTCCCAGCCGCATGCGCAGTCGCTCCCAGGACGCTATCGTGGTCGTCGGGCGCCGTGTAGGTGGTCGTAGTCGTAGTCTCTACTGGAGCCCCATTCGCGTAGTAGCCCGGCTCACCCGCATAGCTGTACCCCGGCGCGGTTGAATAGCTGTAGCCCGGCGCGGTCGAATAGGTTGTCTCGCTGCGGGTATCCGCACAGGACTGAAGTGTAAGACCACCCGCACAAAGTATCGCGCTAAGAGCTATAGTCGATAGAATGGATTTTTTCATACTGCTCTCCACCGCTAAATTGGATCGCAGCGAACGCGCGCGCGATATTCTATTATCGCGCGCGCGTCGCCGAAACCCGTCACGCTAAGGCGACTAACCTACGGCGCGGTGTATGTGGTTGTCTTCTGCCGCTCGACCAATCCATTGTCGGTGGTCGTGGTCGTGGTGCTCGACGTGGCCGGCGGTGCTATGACGACCGGGGCGGGCGCCGGAGCCGTTTCCACTACAGGCGCTGGACTTGTCGTCGCATCCACAGTCTTGTGGTACGAGAAGCATCCGGCGGCGATTCCGCACGCTGCGACTGCTGCTGGGAT
>PMOH01000394.1:0-365 GCA_003161515.1 Deltaproteobacteria bacterium | reverse complement strand
CAGCAAGAAGCCGGCCAAACAGTACTATGGAAATCCCTAAGCCTACTGGTGAAATTTCTGGACTTTCTTCGGTAAATCTTTCGCGGTCGCAGCTTCTCAAGAAGAGGCCGAACCGTGATGTGAAAAGATCAGCTATTCGTCTGCTTGGCCTGCGCTACTTCGTGATCGAAGCCGGGGACGATAGCATTGATGAACGCGTTAACTACAAATTGTCCGATTGCTTGCCAAGGATCCACGGTTATATTTTTTACCGGTCCTGAAATATCGACCTTGGTCGCCACCTGTTGCGTCGATCGGTTCTTCAGTAGCTTGGCCGCGCCGCCTATAACCACTTCGTAAGCCTTGTGAAGGAACGGCTTCTTCGC
>PMOH01000425.1 GCA_003161515.1 Deltaproteobacteria bacterium | reverse complement strand
ATCGGTCCATGAAGAAGGTTTCGGAAGAGCAGCCACAAGATATGTTTTCGCTCTTTCTTCGCCACATGTCAACCGATGAATATCGATCACTATGGACGGTTAAGTCGGTCGAAGCCGCCGCTAACACCTGAAGTTGATGATAGCTTTACCGAATTGCTTATCCACTAAATGTGGAGTCGCTGAACACAAAATTGTAGGTGTTCTTAGACCGTGGACAGACGCGAAAGATTCATACATCTTGTAATCGAAGCACTGGGGAAAGCGCGCGAGTCAAAGAAATTCGCGCTCGACCCAGAATCGAAAGCGAAAGCCGCAGGACTAATGGAACGCGTACAGAAAAGTCACAAGACGATGAAGGCACTGAATCAGGCTTCTGCGTCGAACGGGAAGGGTCTGGATAAGGCCACGCTTGATAGCGCCTTAGATCGTTTGATTGAAACGATGGATGGGGTCAATCGCGAATTAGACGATCTCCTCGCTAAAGCCAAGAAATAGCCACGTCCCGCGCATCTTTATAAAGGACCGGATCCCCAAGGGGTTCGGCCCTTCGTTTTTCTAATTCAGCGCTCATCACAACTCCGTTACTACGCGGGTGGCGCCGTTTAGGAAGGGGTCGAAGCGGCGGGCGATGTAGCTGGCGAGGAAGGTTTTTGCGAATGCGATCATCGGCGTGCTGACGATGATGCGGCTCAGGAGCGAATTCGATAGCAGGAAGCGCGGGCCGATTTGCTGCATGTCCTGGATTGTCGTGATCTCCGGCCATCGCTCGGCCTGGATGTTGCGCGCGGCGAAGTCGAGCGTGGCTTCGTCGGAGTGCATCTTGAGCGCGCGACCGAGATGGTTTGCGGTGACGACCGCGTCGCGCAGTGCGACGTTGATTCCCTGGCCGCCCACCGGAGACATCGGATGCGCGGCGTCGCCGATCAGGAGCAGGCCGGGCGCGGTCCATTCGCGCAGCCGATCGCAAATGACGTCGAGCAGGAACGGATGCGCGAGGCCGGTCTTGTTCGCAGCGAGATATTGTCTCACGTCGGGTGACACATGCGGCGCGAGCTCGTCGATCCATCGCTCGCCCATCTTTTTGATATCGCCGAAGGTTCCTTTGTCGATGACCCATCCGATCTGCGTGTGTCCTTCGGGCGACGGATACATGATGAGCAGGTGTCCGCTGCCGATGTAGCCGCGCGCGGTGCGGGCGTCGGGAAATTGGCCGGGGACGTGCCCCCACACCACGTCGAAGCCTTGCATGATGCGATCCTGCGGGAGCGCGGCGCGTTTGCGAATCACCGATGTGCGTCCGTCGCATGCGATGACGAAGTCGCCGCGAAAATCGCGCGGACCCTCGAGCGTGTCGGCATGGACGCCGACCACACGATCTTTTTCGTAGATCAAATCGCGCACGGTTACCCCGCGCTCGAGCTTGAAGCCGTGGAATTTTGAGGCCTTGGCGACGATCATCTCGAGCATCGCGGGTTGCGGCACGACTCGCGGGTGCACAGGCAGGCCGTCAAGCGGCGCGGTGAACACGAGCCGTTCGCCGCGAAAAAGCTGGGCGGTTCCAATCGGCAAGTTCGGCAAGGCGTCGAACTGTGGACGAAGTCCGGCCTCGTGCATCGCCGCGATTCCCGACGGCATCAGAATTTCGCCGCGAAACTCGCGCGAGAAGTCAGTCTGCCGTTCGAGTAAGGTGACGGGAACGCCGCGGCTGGCGAGCATGTAAGCGAGCAGGGCGCCTGCGGGTCCGGCGCCGACGACGATTGCGTCCGACATCTTAGACTTCGCGGGAGGTCTGGTCGTCGATCAAGGTTGCGAGGCCGTCGCGATAGGGCGACGGTTCGAGCTGGCCGACGATCGCGCGCGCGATCGCGATCTGCTCTGCGGCCAGGCGGCGTGCGGCGCCGATGATTTCGGGATCGCGCAGCAAGTTGAGCGCGCGTTCGAACGCCGCGCCTTCCATCTGCGTTCCGTTCTGAAACAGCGCGCGCAATTCCGCGCTGCGCTCGACCCCGAGGACGACCGGCAGCGACGGGATGCCGGCGCGCAAGTCGGATCCGACCGGCTTGCCGATTTTTTCTTCCGGCCCCAGGATGTCGAGCAGGTCGTCAACCATCTGGAACGCGAGGCCCATCGCGGTGCCGAGCTTCGCCATCGCATCGATCGTCCGGCTCGATACGCCCGCCAGTTCCGCCGCGAGCTTGCCACCGGCGTAAAACAGCGACGCAGTTTTGCGATCGATCACCTTTATATAGTCGGCCAGGGTCGCCGCCGCGCTGTGACGGAACCTGCTCTCCATCACTTCGCCTTCGGTGAGCTGGATGCAGGCCTGCGCCGCGGTGCGAACCAGGCTTTCTTCGAAGCGGCCGGAGACCTCGAACGCGCGGCAGAAGAGATAGTCGCCCGCGATCAGCGACGGGCCGAATCCGTAGCGGGCGAAGGCCGACGGCTTGCCGCGGCGCAGCAGGCCCTGATCGATGATGTCGTCGTGGAGCAGCGTGGCCGAGTGGATAAGCTCGAGTGCGATCGCCGCGTCGATCGGCTCGTCCACTCGTTCGTCGGTCCCGCCGCATGCGCGATACACGAGCATGATGAAGGTCGGACGCAGCCGCTTGCCGCCGGCGTCAACCAGGTAGTGGCAAATTTCCGCGATGATGGGCTCTTTCGAGTCGAGCAGGCGCGACAGCTTCGCTTCGACCGCCGCGAGGTCGGCTTCGACGAGGTGCGCAGGATTCAACGCGTCAGGCGTCGATGCGGCGGCGAGTTGCGTGGCCTTGGCTCTCTTCATTTTTCTCAGTGAAACTGTATGAATCGTCTTAGCGGAATAAATCCATTTCGGCGGGGCGAATCAATATTTTCGCGCTGCCCTCGAACGGTTCGTATTGGTATCCGCGCACGACGACTGCGGGAATGGCGCCGGCTTTTTCCATCAGCAGGCCCGCGGCTGACGCGATCTCGTCAGCGATCGCGACGACAGTGTGATGCAATTCGCGGCCGCCTAAGTCGGTGGTGCCGCGCAAGTCGAGTATCGGGTTCATGCCTGCGATGCCGAGGCAGATTTCGGTGAGCCCGTCACGCCACGGACGGCCGAAGGTGTCGGTGATCAGCACGGCGATCGCGACGCCGAGGCGGCGGCGAAGGTCGTCGCGAAGGCGTCGCGCGGACGCGTCGGGATCTTCGGGCAACAGGATCGCGAGGTCGTCCTCGAGGCTGTTGGACTCGTCGACGCCGGCGTTGGCGCAAACCCATCCGGGGCCGGTCTCGACGATCAGCACGCCGCGGTCGTTGCGAACGATTCTGCTGGTCTGGCGCAAAACGATTTCGACGGCGCGTGGGTCTTTCTCCCATCGCTTGGCGTAGGCCTTGGCGAATTCGGAGGGCTCGAAATCCTTGAAGTTCACGATGCGACCCTCAGATTTCGAGACTACCTTCTGACACACGACGAGAATATCGCCGGCCGCGAGCTTGCAGCCGGTGTCGGCGAGTCCTTTGGCGATCAGCGCGGCGAGATCGTCGCCCGCCTTCACCATCGGGATGCCCTCGACCGCTGTGAGACTTATCGTGCGCATTCGCGGGACCAGAGTACTACACCTCAAGCTCTTGCAGAACCACTTTAGCGAGAGCGGCGGCGCGCTCGGGCGTGGCCATGATTGTATCGGTCGCGATCGCGCGCATTCCAAGCCGTTCGATCGATTCGACGTAGCGCTCATCGGCCTTGTCGAGAACGAACAGCCCGACGATGTTTCGATAGAGGCGCGCGACTCCCAACGGCGAGACTTCCATTCCAAGTCCGCGGAGCATTTTGTCGGCGGGACCTTTGATCGTCTTGCCGCCGACGATCGGACTGATCGCCGCGACCCGCGATTTCGCCTTATGCAGCGCGTCGCGCACGCCGGCCAATTGCAAAATCGGACCGAGCGAGACGAACGGATTCGACGGCGCGAGGATGACCGCGGCGGATTTGCGAATCGCGTCGAGAACTGCGGGAGTAGGGCGCGCGTTCGCAATTCCGCGGAGATCGATCTTCTCGACGGCGCCGCGCGCGCGACCGCGCACGAAATATTCCTGGAACGGGATCGCGCGACGCCCTCGCAATTTTACGAAGGTCCGCACGCGATCGTCGCTCATCGGGATGATTCGCGATTTCACCGCGAATGCATCCGCGATTTCCGCTGTGATTCGGCTGAGTGATACGCTCTGGCGTATCCGCTCGGTGCGATATAGATGCGTGGCGAGGTCGCGATCGCCGAGCCCGAACCACGGCTTGCCGTAGAAACGCTCGAGCGCCGGGAGCACGTTGAACGTCTCACCTTCGAGGCCCCAGCCTTGCGCGCGATTCACCGCGCCCGCCAGCGTGTAGGTGACGGTGTCGATATCGGGCGAGACGTGCAGCCCGTAAAAGATTTCGTCGTCGCCGGTGTTAACGACGACCGTCAGCCGCGCGGGATCGATGCAGCGAACCAGTCCCCGGATGAACTTAGCCGCACCCACTCCCCCCGCTAGCGTGGTTATCTGCCGAGGTGGGAGTGGTCGCGATTGGCCGCGCGCCATTGGGTGCCTTTTTTCCGTAGAGTTTCTTGTAGAGCGTGGTGCGTTCGACCGCGACGCGGCCCATCTCGCGCGCTTTTTCCTCGAACACGTCAACCGGCACGAACTCGCCCGAGTCGCCGCCGGCCTGCGCCGTGATGCTTTCCTCCATCAGGGTGCCCGACAGATCGTTGCATCCGGCTTTGAGCGTGAGCGCCGCGAGATCGATTCCACATTTCACCCACGAGGTCTGGATGTTGTCGATCTGTCCGCGCAGGAACAGGCGCGAAACCGCGTACATCTGGAAATCAAGCTGGCCGCGATCGACCGGCGACACCAGGCCTTTGCGATAGAGCATCGTGTTCTGATGGATGAATCGCAGCGGCACGAATTCGGTGAAGCCATGCGTCTGCTTCTGGATCGTGCGCAGCAAATCGAGATGATTCACGACGTGCTGCGGACTCTCGACGTGGCCGTACATCACAGTTGAGGTCGTCGGCACGCCGACCGCGTGCGCGGTGGTGATTATCTCGACCCATGCGGCGACGTCAACTTTCTTGTGACTCAGAATTTCGCGCACGCCGTCGTCGAGGATTTCCGCCGCGGTCCCCGGAATCGATCCGAGCCCGTGCTCCTTGAGCATCGTGATGTATTCCGGGTAGTCCATCCGCACGCGCTTGGCGCCGTACATTATTTCCATCGGCGAGAACGCGTGGATGTGAATCTCAGGGAACGCGCGCTTCATCGCGTCGAGCAGGTCGCGATACTTGAACGGCGGCATGTCGGGGTTGATGCCGCCCTGCATGCAAATCTCCGTCGCACCGCGCGCGACCGCGTCGGCAACTTTGCGCACGATCGTTTCGTCGGAATGATCGTAGGCGTCGGCCTCCCAGCGCTGACGCTTGAAGCCGCAAAACTGGCATCCCACGAAACAGATATTGGTGAAGTTGATATTGCGATTGACGACGTAGGTGACTTCTTCGCCGATATCCTCGGCGCGCGCGAGGTCGGCGCATTTGATCGTCGCGCGCAGGTCGTCGCCCTCCGACGTGTACAGCAACAGCCCTTCTTCGGGCGTCAGTTCTTTTTTCAGGAGAGCGTGTTCAAGCGCGGTGCGTACCGCGGGCGACGTCTTGCCGAGCAGAGCGTCAACCGGGGTCGCTTCGATTTCATCGACGTAAGTGCGCCAGTATTCCAGGTTCATGATTGGCCTCCGACAGGTCGATCCCATATCGCGCGCACTTTAGTCGCGACCGCCGGGTCGAGCCATTCATCATTGATGTATTCGTTATAAATTGCGAGCCTCTCACCGAGCGCGAATCCAGCCCGCGCGCATTGCTCGCCGAGCCGATCGAGATGCGGCCACGGCGCCTCGGGATTCACATAGTCCTTGCTGAGCGGCGAAATCCCGCCCCAGTCGTTGATTCCCGCCTTCAGGAACAACTCGATCTGACGCGGCGACAAGTTAGGCGGCGCCTGCACGTTCATCGCGGGCCCGAGCACCAGCCGCGCAGTCGCGATCGCACGCGCCATGTCGTAGGCGTCGGGCTCCGGCGCGTCGGCCATCGCGATTTCAGGCTTCGCGCGAAAATTCTGGATGATCACTTCCTGGATATGACCGTGACGTTCATGGGTGTCGCGAATCGCGCTCAGACTCAGCGCGCGCTCGGCCGGAGTCTCGCCGATACCGAGCAGAATTCCAGTCGTGAACGGAATCCGCAACGCGCCCGCGTCGTCGATCATCTTAATCCGCAGCGCGGGGTCCTTGTCGGGCGCCGCCTGATGCACTCCGCCGCGCGCACGCAATTGCGGCGAGATATTTTCGAGCATCAAGCCCATGCTGACATTTAGCGGACGCAGCGCGCGCATCTCGTCGGAAGTCATCAGACCGGCATTAGTATGCGGCAGCAGCCCTTCAGCAATCGCGATCTCGCACGCGCGCCCCACGTATTCAATCGTGGTGCGGACACCAAGCGTCGCGAGCACGTCGCGATATTCTTTGAACGCGACCTCCGGCTTGTCGCCGAGGCACATCAGCGCCTCTTTGCATCCGAGTTCAGCGCCGCGCCGCGACCACAGCGCAATCTCGTCGGGCATCATCGTCCACGCACCAGGGTCGCCAGGATCTTTGCGAAACGTGCAGTAGGTACATCGATCGCGACAAAGATTAGTGATCGGCAGAAAAACCTTGCGCGAGTAGGTGACATCGCGGCCCTTGCCACGATCGCGAAGCTCAGCCGCCGCGGAGAGCATAATGTCGAGATCGCTGTCGGGGCATTCGATAAGCGCGATCGCGTCGGAATCGCTCAGGCGCGTACCCGCCAGCGCTCGATCGAGAATCTCGCGAATAGGCGCGCGCTCGCGCGGCTCGGAAGCGAGCAATGAATGAATCGACGCCATCAATCGCTTATAAGACATCAAGTCCGAGGAGGCAACCCAGTTGCAAAAGAAAACTGTATTTTTCTGCGCCGCCCTCTCGTGTCATCGCTCCTTTTTTGTGTCATCCCGAGCGTAGCCGAGGGACCCGGATCTTTCTGAGCGCATGCCGATTCAGCCCCAACCATGGAGCGATCGAAGTGCGCCTGCCAAGGACCTCACTCGATGAGTAGTTAGGGTGCATCTTCCGGCGTCGTGAAAGATCCGGGGTCCCTCGGCTACGCTCGGGATGACACAATAACCAGATGAAGGAGGACTCATGATGATGCCGACCGACCAACTCGTTCATACCTACTCGATCGTCGCGCGCGATCCTGACACCGGGCAGATCGGCGTCGCTGTCCAGTCGCATTACTTCGGGGTCTTCGTCGTCGCGTGGGCGGAAGCCGGGGTGGGCGCGGTCGCGACGCAGGCGTTTGGAGATCCTTCTTACGGCAAGCTCGGACTCGACTTGATGCGCGCGCAAAAGAGCGCGCCCGACGCGCTCGCGGGTCTGCTCGCCGCGGATCCGATGAAGGAAGTGCGGCAGGTCGCGATGATCGATGCGCAAGGAAAAGTCGCCGCGCACACCGGTTCGATTACGATTCCCGAAGCTGGACATATCGTCGGCGACGGCTTTTCCGTCCAGGCCAACATGATGCTCAAGAACACGGTCTGGCCTGCGATGGCCGAGGCTTACACCAGGGCGAAGGGCGAACTCGTCGATCGGTTTCTCGCTGCGCTCGACGCGGCTGAGGCTGAAGGTGGGGACATTCGTGGACGGCAGTCGGCGGCGATTCTGATCGTCGAACCAAAGAGCACGGGCCGGCCGTGGATCGATACCATCTTCGATCTTCGGGTTGACGACGGCGCGGAGCCGCTGGTCGAGATTCGCCGCCTGGTCGCCGTCCGCCGCGCCTACATTCATATGCGGCTTGCCAACGAGGCGGCTCAGCGCAGCGATCTCGATTCCGCCGAGCGTGAGTTCACGGCTGCCGAGC
>PMOH01000325.1 GCA_003161515.1 Deltaproteobacteria bacterium | reverse complement strand
AATATCACCGCGCTGCTGCGCGCTCATCCGATGGATCATCAGGGCCAGCAGCCCGAACAACACCCATACCATTTCCTTGATACGCCGCAGAAACCCCACTGCAAAGCCGATTCCCGCCGGATAGCCCAGCATCCCCAGGATGAGCGCCTTGCCGCCCTCCTGGCTCACCAGCTTGCCCGGAATCAGAAAGGTCGCGCGTTCGATCAGCAGACCGATCGACTCGACCAGCAGCGCGGTTTGGAACGTCGCCGCCTGATGGAGCAAGCGCAACAGGATATAAATTTCGAGCGGGCCGAGACTCCACGCGACTGCGTAGCAAAGACACGACACCAGGAACCGCCACAGATTGCGCGCGTAGAAGTCGAGCAGAACCGTGTCGGCCTCGTCGGCGGAATTGCGGATTTCGTTTTCGTTAACGTTGATTCGCGCGATATCGAACCTGGCGACGGCGCGCCACAGATGCGAAAACGGGCGCTTCATCTGGACGAAAAAGAATCCGCCGGCCAGCGCAACCGCAAGCCCGAACCCGCCGACGATCGCCCAGTACAAGTTGGCGGCGACCGGAATCATGCGCAGTGAGACTACCAGCGCGATCGATATGAACACGATTTGGCCGACCGCTTCCGCCAGCGACGCGACGACTACCGTCGCCAGCCCAAGCGGCATGCGCAGTTTCTCGCGCACCTCGACCGCCATTACGAACTGTCCGCCGAGTTGCGCTGACGGCGTCACGTAGTCGATTGCCTCGCCGCCGATTCGCGCCCCGAACAATTCGATGAAGCTGAGCCTGGGCGGATAGTTCTCGATAGTGACGCGCCACCCGAGCGTATTCGCGATTCGCGCAATCGACTCGAGCGAGATGGTCAGCGCCAGGCCCCATCCCGCCATTCGCACGTAACCAAGCACCTCGCGCGGCCCGTAATGAGTCAGGAACCACGCGTAAAACCCAATTGCTATAACGATGAAAATTGTCTCGACGCGGCGCATCGGCAGGTGGGGGCCGCCTCCAAGGGCAGGCGGCAACCGCTGCATTCTTTCAGCAGCGCCCCACCTGCGCAACCCGCAAATGCAACGGTTATCCGCCGGTCTTTCGCGGAGCGAAACCTGTAGTTAGCCCTTCGCGCGGATCATCTCGGCGAACTTGTCGAGCTCCACTTGATTCAAGTCGGAGACCATCCAGCAATTCATCCCGGCTACCGCGAGTTGCTCGACGTTGTAGCCGTGCTCGGTCTCGATTCGCTCCGCGCTGGTCGAGTCGCCGGTCGTCGGCCACATGAAAACGTTGATCACATGCTTGCCATGCTGATAGACGAGCGCCGCGACCGGCCGCCCGTCGATATAGTCGAGACGCCCGCCCACCAGCGGAAACCCGTCTTTGGCGAAATCGGTAACCGGCGGCGAGAAATCCAGCTTGCCGTTGAACCACGGCTTGACGGTGTGCTGGTCGGTCGAGGCAACGTCCATCAGATGGGTCNNCCATGAGCGATCGCACATGGCTGGCAACTACTTCGTTCGCTAGGCGCTGATTGAGGGCGGGAGCAATCGTGCGCGGCGCGATGACAAGCGCGAGCACGGCGCCAATCGCCATCGGCACCACGAATCGAGCGGCACGCGGAGCCCATCCTTCGCGTCGCGACTGGTAGCCGTTCGAGCGCGATGCGGTCGTTGCCGGGATTGCGCGGCGAATCTTTTCCTTCAACGCGGCCGGGGCCTCGAAGCGGAAGGTTTCGTCTTTGAGCCGTATGCGCATCGCGCGCAGCGCTGCGTATTCGCTCGCGCATTTCGGGCATTGCTCGATATGACGCTGCACTTCGAGGTCGTCGGCGAGGTCGAGCTCGCCGTCGAGATGGCCATGCATCAGCAGCCGCGCGTCGTCGCAGTTCACGTTCGCTCCTTGCCCATCCGCTCCTGGAGCGAACGCGCGAGCTTGCCGCGGGCGCGCGCGAGGCGCGACATCACGGTCCCAATCGGCACGTCGGCGGCGTCGGCGATTTCCTTGTACGACAGTCCTTCGATATCGCGCATCACGATCACCTCGCGAAACTCGTCCGCCAACTCCTCGAGCGCGGCGCGAATCATCGCACCGTCGGCACTGCGAACGGCCTCCGCCTCCAGACCGCTGTCCTCGGTGGACCCGCCATGCATCTGCTCGTCGAATTCAGTGGGAGCATCGGAGCCGCGGTTGCGCTTGAGCCAGGTGAACGCGGTGTTGCGCACGATCGCGAGAATCCACGCACGCGGGTCGCCGCCGCGAAATCCGCTGGCAAACCGGAGCGCGCGCAGATAGGCCTCCTGCACGACGTCCTGAGCGTCGTGATCGTCACGCACCAGCCATCGCGCGAGGTTGTACGCAGCATCCATATGCGGCAGGAACGTGCGGTCGAAATCGACAGCTTTGGTCTCGTCAGGCAATCGCTTTTCTTTTCGCCCGCTAGTCCCCGTGTTGTTCCAGACTGCGCGCGGGCCAATCTTATTCCCGACCGCGTTTGAGGCTCAATCGCGGGAATTTTCTGTCACCCGCCGAGTCCTACCCACTGAAAGCGCACATCAGCGCGAGGTGATTCTTGAATGGAAAACAAATTTGACCGTCGATCGTTCCTGCGCGTCACAGGTACCGCCCTGAGCATCGGCGCGCTCTACAGCGTGTTCCCGGCGCTGACCCGCAAAGCGGGCGCCGAGGGTATCACGCGCACTCTCGCCGAGCTCAATGGCGAGGCTCCGGCGCCGTTCTCGTTCATGCAACTGAGCGACACGCACGTCGGATTCAACGGGCCGCCCGACCCACTGGGCACCAAGGCGTTTGAAAACGCGGTTGCGACGATCAACGGGCTGAAAAATCGCCCCGACCTGATCATTGTCACCGGCGATCTGACTCACGACGCCGATTCTCCCGACGAGCACGCGAAACGCTTCAAGCTGTTCAAGGAGATCTCGAGCAAAATCGGCGGCGGCGCGCAAATCAAGGTCGTGCCGGGTGAGAATGACGCCGCGCTCGACGGTGGCGACATGTTCCGCGAGTTCATGGGGCCGACCCACTACTCGTTCGACCATCGCGGCGTGCACTTCATCGCGCTCGACAACGTCTCCGCCGGACGGCCGGCGGTTGGCGCCGAGCAACTCGCCTGGATGAAATCCGATCTCGCGCGCTTTCCGAAAACCGCGCCGATCGTCGTGTTTACCCATCGTCCGCTGTTCGACCTCAAGCCCGAATGGGAATGGTTCACCAGCGACGGCGACGACGTGATGAACGCGCTGGCGCCATACGAAAACGTGACCGTGCTCTACGGCCATATTCATCGCGAGAATTTCCACCAGGCCGGCACCACGAAGATGTACGCGGCGCGGTCGCTGATCTTCGCCTTCCCGGATCCGGCGACGACGCCCGTGAAAAAGCCGGCGCCCTTCGACAAGGCGCAGCCGTTCAAGAACCTGGGAATCCGGCGCGTCAACGGCAATGCGAATGGCAGCGATTTGCAGATCGAGGATGTCGAGCTCGCGACGGCAGAGTTCTCGGGCACGGTCGGAATGGATCAAATGCTCAAACACGGAAACAACGACACAAAGGACGAATAAGGAAATGAAAACGAAGAAATTCAAAAACAAGATCTTAACTGCCGCCCTCTTGGGGGCAACTGGAGCAATTGCGCTTTGCGCGCAACAGGCATTCGCGTTCGGAATGATGGGCAGCGTTGCACATATCGGCGGAATGGGTTCCGGACGGCTTGGATCTGTCGGGATGCGCACCGGGGCCTCCGGCATGGCCGGTGCGGTTACGATGAATGGGATCACTGTATTGCCAAACGGAACGCTGTTCGTCCCGGCGATAACACCGCGCGTGCCAACAACAGGTCCGAGCCAGGACCTGAGACAGCTGGATCCGCAACAGACAACGGGCGCCCCCTGCAGAACGAACGACTGTGCGCCGTATTAGCCCTAAGGCAAAGGATGAAATGAAGACAATGTTCAAAAACAAACTACTCAACACGATTCTGCTAGCGAGTGCGTGCGGGATTGCAATCGCCGCGATCGCACCGAAAGCCAATCTCGCGCGCGCGAATGACAATCCGAAGGTGATCGAGATCACGGCGAAGAAATTCGAATTCTCGCCGAGTCAGATCACGCTCAAGAAGGGCGAGCCGGTCATCCTGCGGCTGAGCAGCTCCGACCGCGTGCACGGCTTCATGTCGAAGCCGCTCAAAATCGATACCGACATCCCGGCCGACAAGACCGAGGATGTCAGTGTCACGCCTGACACCGCGGGCGATTTCACCGTCATCTGCGATCACTACTGCGGCACCGGCCACGGCAACATGAAGATGAAAGTCACGGTCGTCGAGTAAAGGGCCAGTTAAATGTTTGCGCAACTGGTCAGCACGTATCATCTGCATCCAATCGTCGATCACTTCACGATCGCGCTGCTGACCTTCGGGATCGCCGCGGAAATCCTGGCCGCCGCGGCGGTCCTTATCTTTCGCAACTCGGCGCGAGTATCGGTCTGGAGCGACAAACTTCGCAGCACATCGCTCATGCTGATGATCGGAGGAGCAGTTGCCAGCGTCCTGTCATATTTCTCCGGTGACGCCGAAGCCGACCGGCTGTGGGACACGATGTCGCCCGCCGCGCAGCAGATTCTCGCATCCTCAAACGGCGCTGCCGCTTACCTGTCGCACGCGGTTCTCGGACAGTACCTGATGTACGCGTTTCTGATCCTCGCCGCGTGGCGCGTGATGCTCGAGTTGTCGAGTCGGCTTGCACGCACGCGAGTCGCGTTCCTGGTCGTGGCAGTAATCGCGGCAGGCGCCCTGCTTTACCAGGGCAAGACCGGCGGTGAACTCGTCTATGAACACGGCGTCGGAGTTGCGAGCGTAGCCACACAGGCCAATCGCGTTTCGGGCGGTCGTTAACCTGGCTCCTTCAGAGTCTCGGACTCGCCGCGCATCGCTTAGACTGAACCGATCCGGTAAGACAGATCGGCGTGTCCTCGTTGGTCAGGATATTTTCGACCGCCGCCGTACTGATCTGCGCGATGCTCACGTCGGCGCCCGCATGCGCGCAGATCAACTACGACACCGGCGACGATACCGTCTTCGCGCATTCTGACACGCTACCGTGGTGGCTCTCGGCGCAGGGCAACTTCTTCGCTCAGTGGCATCCGCGATTTCACGCCGACTACAGCGGCCCCAACAGCTTCGAGCATGCCTCCGAACAGGCTGCGTCCGAAGTCACCACTCTCTACGGAGGCCTCGAGTTGTCGCCGACGCTCGAAGCGGTCGCCGATGTCGAAAGTTCAGGCGGCAGCGGATTGAGTCAGAC
>PMOH01000217.1 GCA_003161515.1 Deltaproteobacteria bacterium | reverse complement strand
TTTGAGCAGGTAAAGCCGCTTCAAGATCAACTCGCTCAGATAGCGTCGATTCTGGAGCCCATAGGTCAGCTTTCGGAGCTTGGGAATGTGTTTGAACCGCTGCGTAAGTTTGGGACCCAAATCAAGGAATTGGCCAAACTGCTCGAACCGATGCGCGGTTTCCAGGACCAGCTCCGACAGGTTTTGGATCAATTCGGCCCGCTGCAAGCTCTGGATCAGGAGCTCGATCAACTCTCTGAAGGGTTCTGCCAAAGCCTGAGCTCGCTGGCCACTGCACTCGAACCGGCGGTGACGCTTCAGGACAGACTCGCGCATCTCGCTAGCGCGTTTGAACCGGCAAAGACCCTTCGCGAGGACTTCTCGGCGCTGGCGCAGGGTTTCGAGCGAAGCTCACAAGGGCTATCGGAGCAAGCTTGAAATATAGAGAAACCTCGCAACCGCGGGACCAGAGCGCAGGGTAATGGACAAACCGAAAGTGACCGAAGCGGCTGTCGGCGCCGAACAGGTGGTGCGGGACCTGGTCGACGCCTTAAAGTCGCTCCAAAAAAAACAGGCGCCGCTAAGTTCCTCGCCGCTTGGCGAACCAGAGCAGCAGGAACCTCCCGAATCGCGCGGCGGCCGTTCGAAAGCAACCACGCTGCTTGAGGCTTTGCCAGGGGTTTCGGACGTCGATGAGCCAGAGCCAGAACAAATCCCGGGACACGAAACTGCCGAGAATTCACAGACCCCAGGCTTCGAAGTTCAATCTGACGAGTACGGAATCGTTCAAGGATTTTGCCGCAACCATGGAGTCGTCGAGCGCTTCCGGGTGACTCCCGAGGAACTAAAGGCGTTGTCCAACGCATCTCTGCTCGGAGTTTTTACTTGCGAGCAAGACGTGCAGTTCATGCTGCGCCAAATTCGCGAGGCAACTAAGGTCGCGGAACCGCAGGCCACCGATGCGCCCGAGCAAATCAGGGTCCCATTTCTCCTGGACGCCGCCTCCTCGCTCGAGCGCGCGGAAAATCCCTCGTCTGGCCCGTCTGGAAAGAAGAGCGAGGAACGCGAGATAAACGATCGCCAGACCGAGGAAGATAAAGACAAGAGCCAGGGGTTGGGCGCCACGCTCAACGGTCTGTCCGGCCAAGTCGCCTCTCAACCCGAGCAGCGCAAAAGGCTTAAGCGTCGAACCAGAACCGGCACAAAAGTGGCCATCGGCCTTTCTATCGCCAGTCTGATGCTGTGGGTGCTGACTCTTGGGGTCTTGTATAAGTTAGTCGACGCTTATCGAAGGCACGTCACGACTATAGCTACGCTCAACACGATCATCAGCAAGCAACGCGAAATCAGCCAACAAACCATTTCAGAAGTGCAGGCGCAGGCGGCCGCCGCCAAACAAGCTTCCCAAGCGGCCGCATCCCAAGCGGATAGCTTCAAGACCCAGGCGGACGGCAGCAAGACTGATGCGGACGCCGCCAAGACTCAAGCAGATGTTGCTGCGCTCTCTGCGCGCAGTGCACGCGATATGGTGGTAATCGCCGAAGCTGCCCACGTCAATGTAGATGCAATCTATTGTTCTCCTCGCGGTCCATTGAGCCTCGATACGGTATTGAGATTGCGTTACAGCAATTCGGGTAGAACTTCTGCCGACAACTTTGAGTCGTCTTTCGCCGCCGGAATTCCCGGCGATACGCCGACCGAACAATCAACAGATCCGGCTAGCGAAGTCAGAGCTGCTTCCCTAAGCGCAGGTACGAGCATACCAGGCGAAACCACAGGAACAGTCAGAGACATGCTCTCGAAGAGTTTAGGCAATGTTCCACCCGAACAAACGTTTCAGAAGATCGTTGCGGGGCAGCTCAAGTTCGGGATTTGGGGAACTGTTACGTATACTGACGCTCTGAAGGAGAAACATCAAGAGAACTTTGAGTACGTTTGGGATCGGCACTTTCCGAACGCTTGCCTGTTCACCGAGTTGCGCACATCCGGTGAATAGAGTCCGATCCCAAAATATCGATAGCACCCAGGAGCATCATGATCTGCGAAAAGGGGCTCGGGGTTTCGAATGACTATCTCCCCGCCAAGCAGTCCGCGATTTTCGCGTTCTCGGCTGAAACCTTGAAATTACTGCGCACGTCGGCGCGCTTTCTTCTATCTAAGGGATCGGAGAAACCGCATAGTCGTGCGTCGGTTGCCGATTTGTGCGCGATTCTCTCTGTTGAGAACTGAGCCGGTGATCAAGCGATCACGGGACTCGCGGGTAGCCGCAGGAAAGAGGCGCCGCTAATTCACCAAGGACGGCCGGTCGTGCGGGCGGCCAACAGTCAGGAATCGATTCATCCGACGAAGATAGCGTTTTCGTTTTGAATGAATCCGGATTGTCCCCACGCCATTTCGTGATGTGGAGCACGCCATCTTCATTCGACTCTTTTCGCGGAGCATTGGAGCCGCGATCGATGAGCAGACGCGCAGGAACAATCAACGCAAACAATTAAAGGTCGCGATCAACCAGCTACCCGCTGTTCAAGGGGTATCTTTGCCAACCGTGCGCAGCGTTCGAGGACTGCGGTCATCGAGGTCAGGGTAACCGGCTTGGCGACGTACTCGTCCATACCGGCATCGAGGCAATGCAGGCGTGATCCCTCCAGTGCATGCGCGGTCATCGCGATTACGATCGTGTGCCGAGCGGCGCCTTCGAGGCGGCGGATTTCGGCAGCGGTAGCATATCCGTCCATCTCGGGCATCTCGCAGTCGAGCAGAACGAATGCGTAGCGCGCGCTGGAGAGCGCCTCAATCGCGGCTTTGCCACCACCGGCCAGATCGACGCGATATCCCAATCTCTGGAGTTGCTTTTCGGCCACCTTCAAGTTCACCAGGTTGTCGTCGACCACAAGGGCGCGCTCCGAATCGAGCGTCGGGAAAGCTGGGGAGGCGAAGGTTTGAAGCGTTGGCCTGGCGGGTTCGGATACCGGCGGTTCACTGTTCGGCGTTCCCGGGTCGAGTAACGCGGAAAGATTTTTGTAGAGATCCGACGGCCGCACCGGTTTGGTCAGCCATCGATCGAAATCCTTGTGGCGACGAACCGCCAAAGCCGCACTTTCGCCCAACGGGACCATCAACAGGAGCCGCGTTTTCGAAAGTGACGGATCGGACCTGACCAAGTGAGCCAGCGCGGAAGCGTCCATCGTGGTCATCTCGGCATCGACGATGACTACCTGGTAGGGCTGATTTTCGGCGGCATGCTGGCGTATCGCGGCCAGTGCCTCCGTGCAGGTTGCGACCGATTCGGCCTTCATCCCCCACGCTTCCAGGGTGTTCGCGACGACGCCGCGATTGGTTGCGTTGTCGTCCGCAATCAGTGCGACCCGGCCCTCGAGCCCGACGCGGTTCGGCTTCGATGAGCCGCGGGTCGGCGGCCGGGCAAATCTGGCCGTGAAATAAAATGAGGAGCCCTTTTCCGGCTCGCTTTGAATTTCAATTTTCCCCTTCATAGCTTCTACCAGTTTCTTTGAAATCGTCAGTCCGAGACCGGTCCCACCATATTTGCGCGTCGTCGACGCGTCGGCCTGCGAAAAGGGGTTGAAGAGCGTTGCTTGAACGTTGAGTGGGATTCCGATTCCGGTATCGCGGACCTCGAACCGGAAGCCGACCTCATCGACGGTTTCTTCCTGCCGGGTGGCGCACAGGATCACCTCGCCGGCGTGGGTAAATTTAAGAGCGTTCGCGATCAGATTGTTGAGCACCTGACGGAGGCGGTAAGGATCGCCAGAGAGGGTCATTGCCAATCCGACGTCATACTGGAGCATCAGTTCGATGCCCTTGCGCTGAGCCTCTGTGGCGAACAATTCAATGGTGGTTTCGAGCACGCTGGCCAGATCGAAATCGATTTGTTCGAAAACCACCTTGCCCTCGTCGAGCTTGGTGAAGTCGAGGATATCGTTGACGATATTCAGCAGCACGGTGCCGCTCTCGGAGACGGTGCGAGCGAACTCAATTTGCTCGGGCGTAAGGTCCGAGTCGAGCAACAATTCGCTGAACCCGATTATGCCGTTCAAGGGTGTGCGAATTTCGTGGCTCATGTTGGTCATGAACTGCGACTTGATTCTGAGCGCGCCGAGCGCGGTCTCGCGCGCGGCCACCAGCTCGATGTTTTTGGCTTCGAGTTCAGCGAGGAGGCGAGCGCGGGTCTCGGCGAGTTGGCCCATGACCAGAGCCTCAGCAGCGGCGGCCCTGGTTTCATCGCGCAATTGAATTTCGCGGGCTTGACGGTTGCGATCGGCGACCTGTTTGCGCCGCAGCAGATTGCGCAGTTGCGCCTTGGCCAAGGCAAAGTCGGCCGACTTTACGACACAATCGTCGACCCCGGCGCTCAACGCATCGCGGACTGTGGCGCTGGCAGGATCGTCGGAGAGAACTATCAGCGGAATCGTCCGCCAGTCGGGAGAGTCTCGTATTTGTCTGAAGAACTCGAAATCCGCTGCAGAGCTTTCGATAAGAATGCAATCGGCGTGGCGGACGACCAACAGTTCGCGCACTTCTGCCGGCGACTGCGCGATTGCCATTTCGTAATCGTCGCTAAGCAGCTCCGTCGCGAGTTGGTTCAGATATGATGAGTCGCTTCCGATGCCGAGCAGTTTCTTGTTGCCAAAGAAGCTCTTTGCGCCGTCGGTGGCCCGCATCGCTTCGCGCGAGTGCGTAAGCGCGCCCAGCCGAACCAGCAACATAGCCTGGTCTTCACTCTTGCGCATAAACGAGTCGGCCCCCGCCTCGAGCGCGCTGATCTCGATATCGGGATCGTCTGAATCGGTGAAGAAGACGCAGGGAATCTCGCGTAGGACGCTATTGGACTTGATTCTGCTGATGAAGGTCAGACCGTCGATATTTGCCATCTGACCGTCGACCACGATCGCGGCGGGCTGAATTTCCGCCGTCAGCCGTAATCCCTGGGCGCCGCTCTGGCCTTCGACCAAGCGGTATCCATTGGGCTCGACGAGCTGCTTAAGCCATTGACGAAAGACTTCGCTAGGATCGATCACCAGCAGTTGATGGACGGCGTGGTCCGCCTGCCTGCGGCTGATGAGTTCGTTCGCACAACTCAGCAGATAACCCTTGTCGTACGGTTTGCCCAGATATTCATCGGCACCGGTGGTGAGTCCACGGACCCGAGCGCGCACGTCGGCCTCAAGTGAAAGCATGATTACTGGAATCGCGCGAGTTTCGACGGTCGCCTTCAATTCAGACAGAAACGAGACGCCGTCTCCGTCGGGCAATTGGACATCGAGTACAATCAGATTGAAGATGCCGCCGCTTAGCAGTGCGGCACGGCCCGCGGACAAGGTGGCAGCAACGGTACAGGAGTAGCCGCCGGCCTCGAAGGCCGTTTTCAGATCCATCCGGACAGTCAGACTGTCGTCGATTACAAGTACGCTGGAAATCATAGGTATGCACCGTCTCGGGGGCGTCGCCGAGCCATCTCGCAGAGCGTCTTGGCCACGTTCGCAAGCGGCAGAATTACCTGCGCGGCATCGAGGGCGATCGCCTCGCGCGGCATCCCGAATACGACGGAAGAGGCTTCGTCCTGGGCGATGGTGCGGCCGCCGCTGCGCCTGACCGCGAGCAGGCCAGCTGCGCCGTCTTTGCCCATGCCGGTAAGCAGACAGGCGATAGCTTGCGAGCCGCACTCGCGCGCGACGGACTCGAACAGTTCGTCAATCGAGGGGCGGCATAAGTGACGCGGCGGATCACTGGTCACGCGCAGCCGATAGTCGCAGACGGTAAGATGACGGTCTGGTGGGGCCATGATCAGCTCACTACGGCCGGGTCGGGGCATGGGCTCCTCGTCAACCGCGACCCTCACGTTGCGGCCGGACAATCTTGCGATCCATTGGACAAGGCCTTCGGCGAATTCCGGCGCGATGTGGATGACGAGCAGAATTGACAGGGGAAAATCATCGGGAATTTGCGACAGGATTTTTGCGATCGCCGACGGACCGCCGATCGATGCTCCGATAGCGACAATCACCGTTTCATCGCTTTCGCAAGCGGGCATCTCAACCGCCTTCGCCGCTGCGGCGGGGACTCTTGCGCGCCGGTTGATCGAAGAACGCCTGATCGGCTGGATGCGGGAAACCATCTTCACCGCGGCGACCAATTCGCGTTCCCAGACGCCTTCAGGCACAAGCCCGTTGGGTTTATCGAGGACGTCGATTGCTCCGGCCGCAAGCGCGTCGAAGGTCTGCAAGACCTGGCCACGATTGGACGAGGCGGAAACCACCAGGATGGGGGTGGGACAGTTGGCCATGATGTATTCGGTGGCGGTGACACCATCCATCACCGGCATCATCACGTCCATGGTGACTACGTCGGGGCGCAGCTGACGGCACAGGGCGGTCGCAGTCTGGCCGTCACTGGCCTCCGCGACGACCTGGATAGCGGAATCGGTGGATAGAGCCTGACACAGACGTCGGCGCACCGTCATCGAATCGTCCGCGACCAGAACTCGAATAATTGCCATCGCCCTAGCCGACCAGGCCGCGAGCAGTTTCAAGGATCGAGTCCTTGCTGAATTCGCCCTTCACGATGTAGGCGCGGGCGCCTGCCTCCGCGCCGCGCCGGCGGTCGTCGGGGCCGCCTCGAGTGGTCACCAGGATCGAAGGGATCCCTTGCAGATAGTCGTACTCGCGAGTCCGCGCGACGAACTCGAAGCCATTCATCCCGGGCATTTCGACGTCGCAAACAAAGAGGCTGTAGTGGCGAGCTCGCGCCTTTGCCATCGCATCTTCGCCGCTGACCGCGAGATCGACCCGGTAGCCTTCCGCCTCGAAAATACTTTGCAGAAGCACGCGGCTGGTCAGTGAATCGTCGATGATCAGGATGTGCGGAATCGGACTTGCTTCAGGGGTCTGATGCGACGGGCCGGCGTGGGACGCGTCGAGCAGCGCTTCGGGGTTGAGCACGAGTTGCGGATTTCCCTGCGCGTCGAATACCGCGCCCGCGAGCGTAGCTACCTGACCCACCACGGGCGGCAGAGGATGCACTATCACTTCACGTGAGTGGATGACCCGGTCCACTCCGACCGCGATCAATTCCGCGCCGGCTTGAAGAATTGCCGCCAGGCGCGGCCGCGAAGGAGCGCCCGACCGGAGCGGCCTTCCCATTGTTTCGGCCAGCCGGACAAACGGAATCGCGCGGCCTTCATAGGTCAACGAGCAGCGGCCAGCCAGCGAAACGATCGCGTCGGGGCCGAGCCGCAACGAGCAATGCATCGCCTCCAGCGGAACCCAAACCAGCAAATCATCGGCAGCCAGCAGGACCGCTCTGACTGACGAAAGCGAGACCGGCACTTCGATCTCAATACTGGTGCCGACGCCCGGGTCAGTGCGGACCGCGACTCGGCCCTTGAAGCGGCCCGCCACCTCGCGAACCACTTCGAGGCCAATTCCGCGGCCGGCCACTTCGTTGAGCGAAGCGCTGGTGGTTACGCCGGGACTGAAGATAAGTTCGAGCGCGTCGGCGGGGGAAAGCGATGCTGCACTCGCAGCCGATATAGTTCCGCGCTCGACGGCGGCACGGCGAACGGCGTCAAGGTCGATCCCGGAACCGTCGTCGGAACAGGTAAACAGAATCAGGTCCGCGTGCCGCTCGACTTTCAGGATGACTTCGCCACAGACCGGCTTGCCGAGCTTGAGGCGTTCGGGCGGGCTCTCGATTCCGTGCGCGACAGCATTGCGCACCAGATGTGCCAGAGCTTCTCCGAGCGCCGAGAGCACGTGGCTCTCGAGTCGCTGCTCGCGGCCCGAGGTATGAAAGACGACCTGCTTTCCAAGCATCTCGGCGGCATCGCGTACCGCACGCTCGAGCGCGGGGAACAGGAGGTTGGTGGGCAGCAGTCGGAGGTGATCGATGTTTCCGCGAACTTCCGCAACTTCGCGCTCGGTGCCGTCGGCGCGGGTCGCCAAGCCTTGACGGGCATGCTGGAGCTCAAGGCGCATCTCGGCGACGGTTTCGTGCAAGCGCGCGCCGGGTTTAGGGTCGGCCAACTGTTGCTGAAGGGTTGCGAGCCGATCTTCGACTTGCTTGACCGCTTCGATACCCCGGCGCATGCCGTCGAGCTGGACTGCGGTTTCGGAGACGCCGCTGAGCAACGCGTCCATCTCGGCCACGCCGACGCGGACGCGCTCAAACGGCTCGAGTGCCGACGAACGCGATGGCGCATCGGCGGCCAGCGGCGGGTCCAATGCGCTGATTTCCGACGAGATCGTATCGACTTGCTGAAGCAGGCGGCCGATTTGTTCTTTGCTGATTGCTTCCGGGGAGCCGCGACGCGGCGCGAGCGCGTCTTCCATTGCATGCGCGATCTCGGCGATGCGGGGAAGCCGGACAACACGCGCAGCACCTTTGAGGGTATGCGCCTGGCGAAGGAGACGTGCGACCGGTTCCGCGCTGGTGCCGCTTTTTTCAATTCTGAGTATATCGCGGCTCAAATCGGCAACGATCTCGCGCGCCTCGATCTTGAAATACTGGTAGAGATTTTCATCCGCCACGTTATCTCATCGCCTCTGCGCAGACGCCTGCTCCGCCGCATGCTGAACGATGCTCTGCGCGATCGAGCCCACGTTGAGCAGCCAGACCTGCGACGCGCCCGTCCCGATTGCGTCGCTCGCATGCGGTGGCGAACCGGGACTCACCGGACTTAATTCCGTGCGCGGCACCATCATCGTTTCGGTGACCGAGGTGAAGGCGAGTGCTATCTCCTTCTCGGCCCGGCAAAGCACCATCCATCGATCCTGCTCGGTATTCAGTCCGGGATAACCGATCATGACCGCAAGACTGTAAACCGCGACCATCCGGCCCTTGAGCCCGGCCAATCCCAGCAGGCCGGAGCCATTCATAGGTATCGGCACAATGGTCTGCGCGCGCGCGAGACCGGCGATATCGGCCACTTTCAGCGCGAACTTGGCGGTGCCGATACGGACGATAAGAAGATGTACGGGTTCCAGACCGCGCTCGATCAGTGGCTCCTGGAAGGTCAGATCGAACGACCGTTTCAGTTCCTCGAACTTCAATGCGACGTTGGTTTCGATCAATTTGATGCCTCACACAGACGCAATTCGGAAGCGCAAAGATCGATCAGCGTGCCGCGGCTGAAGCCGCCGCCGAAGAGCAGGACGCGGGCGGGATCCTCCTGCGCCAGCAGCATTGAGGCATTCTGTAGCTCGCGCCGCGCACCAGGCAGGTCGCCCTCGCGTCTGAACAAGAGGCCCAGCCGCAAATGAGGCATCGCGAATGTCGCATCCAGAAAAACGCCGGCTCGGTAGCTGTCGACCGCCGCCGCGCGCCTGCCCCCCTGCTCGTGACAAAGGGCTATCAGGTAATGCACTGCGGCGTTGAGATCGTCGCGGGCCAGCAGCGAGGCGCATAGCTCGGCCGCCTGATCCAGCTTCCCGCGTTCCAGCTGGATGATCGCGGTCAGCAGGAGCACGTCGGGATCGACGCGGTCCGCGGGCGCCAGCGCTTGCAGAGTGGCGAGCGCGTCGTCGAACCGTTCCGCCTTCATGAGCGCCGCTCCGAGGCTAAGGCTTGGCAGCAACTGGGCCGGGCCTCCGACCTCGGCCGAGGCCAGCGGCAATTTGCATTCGGGAGCCTTTGGACCGGTCGTGGCGGTGGTTTTGGCGATCAGGCTGGATCTTTGGCGCGACACGGAACTTATCGAGATGGCAGGCGATCTCCTTGCTTCGCGCAATACGTAGTAGAAGGCGCCCTCGGCGTGCTCGACGCGAAATGCCTGCGAGATTCCGCGCAATGGCTCCGCGTGGCTCAGAAAGAGAAATCCGTCGGGGGCGAGCACGCGCGCGAACCGCGCCACTACCTCGCCGAGAACCCGGGCAGACAGATGCATGATCACGTTGCGGCAAAAGACTACGTCGAACCTGCGCGGCTGCCAGAATCGAAGGTCTTCATGAGCGAGACTGCGTTCCTCGAACCGGACCATCGCCTTCACGCGCTGGTCGAGCACGTACTGGGTGCTTTCGCGGTGGAAGTATTTCTCGACGCAATCGGGCGGCGTCGCGCGCATCGACCAAGGGGAATAGCGTGCGCGATTCGCCTTGGCCAGTGATTGCGGATTGATATCGAGGCCCAGGATCGATACTCGGGCCCAAGCCGACGGGCCAAGTTCCAGCATCGCCATCGCGATCGTGTACGGCTCTTCACCGGTCGAGCATCCGGCGGACAATATCCGGATCTGCCGGGTGGGAGAGCTTTGGGTAAGCAGCGGGAGCGCGATTTTGGTAAAAACCTTGAGCTGCTCCGGACTGCGGAAAAAATATGTCTCGCCGATGGTGAGCCGGACGGCGAGCTCGCGCAGTTCCTCATGCATCGAGAGGGGCGACTCGAGGCGATCGAGGTAGGCGTCGAAACCGTAGCATTGCAGCGCGCGCATCCGCGCCGCCATGACAGCTTTCAATTCGATCCTCGACGAACTGCGAAGGCCCAGGTGTTCTTCGATCAACTCCGCAAACCGGGCTGCATGCGCGTCGCTGACGGGGGCTATGACCTTGGTCAAGAATTCACCAGGCGCGCGAGTTCCGGTTCCGTGATGATCCGTGATCCGTCGAGGACCAGCATCAGCTCACCGTCGAGCAGGCCGATGGCGGTGAGGACTTCGGGATGAGCCTGCAGGAGCAGGGGTGGAAGCTCGGAGAGTAGTGCGCGCTCAAACTCGCGGACGCCGACTATAGACTCGACGGCGAGTCCTATAACCCGAGCGCCGACGCGCAGCGTCACTACCCGCGCCTGCTTCAATTCGGCCGAACCCGGCCCCAGCAGAATTCCCAAGTCGACTACCACGACCATCGCACCGCGAATCACGGCCACTCCCTGCACCCATAAGGGAGCGCCCGCGACCGCCGTGATCGGCGGGCTGCGCAGGGTTTCGATAACGCTCGCCAGTGGCAGCGCGCAGAACAGGTTGCCCGATCTCACCAGCACCACTGCCATTTTGGAAGCGGATAGTTTTACTTCGCTTGCGGCCGTCATCGACTAACGATTAAAGACGAGATTTGTCCTAATGGTAGGAGTGCAATTTCCGCTCCAAAACCAACTGAGTGATCGATCATGCGCGGAGAAGGCTGGAATGTCCCGCGGAACCGCGTTACCGCCGCGTAAGGTCGGCTACAGGGTGCAAGCCTTGTTTTTGAGAGCAGTGACCGATTGGTGCCGCGCGCCAATTAAGTGACGCTGACTTTCGACTTATCGGCAGTTATTTCGCGCTCGATTCGACGCTCACGCCTTCGATCCGCGGCACAATCCATGCTCCTGAATACGCGGCACCATCCGGGGAGACGGCTGACAAAATGAATAGATCAAGGTCTTTTGGCACCTTAATCGGGCTCGGGTTCACAGTTTGTTTCATCATGCTGATGGTCGTCGGCGCGGTCGGCTACTTCAGTATAGTGAGAGTTTGGAACGACACTCATGAACTGGGTTTAACCTACGCGCTCATCGACCGGCTATCTGAGCTGATGTCGGTCGTAAAGGACGCTGAAACCGGACAACGCGGCTATTTGCTGACCGGCAATGAAAGCTATTTGGAGCCGTATGTATCTGCCGACGCCTCGATTTCTAACGTCACCAAGCAACTGCGTGATTTGACCGCCGACGATCCGGTTCAGGCGCGGCGAATCGAGCAAGCGCTGCTCCTGGTTCAAGCAAAGATGGGGGAGCTCAAGCAGACGATCGATCTGCGGCATACCCAGGGGTTCGATGCGGCCATCAAAGTGGTCTTGACTGGCCAGGGAAAGGCCTTGATGGACAGGCTCAGGCAAGCGATCGGCGAGGTGGATAGCGAAGAAAGAAGTTCATTGAGCGAAGAAAAGATCCGCAATGACTTTGCCACGAGTTTCTCGGAGACGACGATAACTTTAGCCTCGATGCTGGCCTTTGTGTTGATTGGCCTGATGGGCTGGTATCTAAGAAGTTCTTTAAACCGGCAGATAGGCTCCGCCGCTGCGCTTCTGCAAAGCTCGTCGAGCGAACTGCAGGCGGCCGCGAATTTGCAGTCGTCCGGCTCGACTGGGCAGGCTACGGCCGTGAACGAAATCGCCACGACCATCAACGAACTCCTTTCGACCTCGCGGCTCATTGCGGAAAACGCGCAACGCGTCGCCAAAGTTGCCCACGAAACCTCCCTGACGGCGAGTCGCGGCGACGAGACCGTGCAACGAACTACGCAATCCATCGCGGGCATCAAGACCCAGGTCGATGTAGTCGTGGTTCACGTACTTGAGCTCGGAAAGAAGTCACAGTTGATAGGCAGCATAACCGAGATGATCAACGAGCTGGCCGAGCAGACCAATATCCTGGCGATAAATGCGACCATCGAGGCGGCGGGGGCCGGCGAATGGGGCAAGCGCTTCGCCGTCGTGGCGGACGAAATTCGCAAGCTGGCGGATCGTGTGAGCGTTTCATCGAGCGAGATTCGCCAGTTGTTGGATAACATTCGGGCCTCCGCGAGTTCTACTATCGCGGCGACCCAGGACGGATCGAAACTAGTCGACGCCGGCGTGCGCGAGTTCACCGAAGCCGCAGTGCTATTCAGGCAAATCGCCGCATTGGTCAGCACCGCCAGTGAAGCAGCGCGCGAAATCGAGTTGAGTACCGAACAGCAGGCAAGTGCGGTCGATCAGGTCCGGGTGGGAGCATCTGACCTCGTGCAGACCGCGCATGAGACCGATACCAGCTCGAAGCAAGTGTTGAAGACTTCCTCCCAACTGGCCGGACTCTCCAAAGAACTGGTCATGATGGTGCGCTCCAACGGGCACGTATCACCGGCCCTGCAATAGAGGTTGCAGACGCCGACCCCCTGCGGCTGGCGAGGTCCGCCCGAAGCGCTGCGTGCCGGCTCACCAGGGAATTTGACGGCTGAGCGCAGGTCACATCAGACTGCGTCATCCGCCACCCAGCCGCAATTTTCGCGTGCTCCGCAGAAGACTCCAAAATAGTCCGTACGTTCGCGCATTTTTGGATCTGCGGCACCGAAACAATCTCGGATTCGACAATCGACAGCTGATTTTATGCTTGATTCTTTATCAAGATCGGAAGCTCGCAAGACCTGACCTGAGACGAACCGTTTGCCTTAGTCACGTCGCCGATCGACCCGCGAAACATGCGCGCTGGCCTGAGCATTCATGGAATCGAGGAGCTTGGCGACCTGCACCACCATCTGTCGTCCCTGGCGAATCATGAACTTTTCCCGTTCCAATCGCGCCAGATGCTCGGTAACTCTTGGCCGCGAGGCGCCCACCAGGTTGGCAATATCCTTATGGCTGAAGGCTACCCGGAGCAGCGTGCCGCGCGATTCCTCGACTCCGAAGTCCGAGCAAAGTTCCAGCAGCGCGATGGCTATTCGTTCGTGCAGGCCAAGGTTCATAAAACTCGAGCTGCGCAGCAGGAGGCGGTACCATTGCTTCAAGTCGTTGCTGTGAAATTGCCGGAAGGCGGAATCGGGAGCATTTGGAGTAATGCCGCCAAAATCAGCCCAGCTCACAGTTCCAACGCGGCAATCGTTGTAAGCCTCGCATTGAAAACCGGATTGACTGAGCGGCAACGCCGGGAAATCGGGGATCGGCCCCGGCGCCAGTAGCGCCACCGTAACACGCTGGTTGCGCGCGGTGCGGCAGGTGATCCGCGCGATCCCTGAGATCAGAATGTGCGCACCTTCGGCCAGCGAAACGTCCCGCAGAATTAGAGCGTGTCGTTTGTAATTGGTGATCGAGAGTGCGCTCGCCAGAAGTTTAAGCTCAGACGGAGAGAGCCAGGACAAAGCTTTGAGTCGGCTTAGTCGGTCGAGATCAGTTTCGCGGGAAGAGTTTTTCTCATTCAAAATCGCACCGCGCCGGATCGGTCGTAATCTACAGGGAGAAGCCTGAATGAGGAGAGCAATGCATGTTCTAAGCCAAATAAAGTTAGGTTCAAGGCCGATTCTGTTACAAAAGGAACAAACCCTCCGTTGTTTTATCGTACCAATTATCGTCATATCCGGCGACTCCGTTCGACGCCCGCGATTGGACGGATGCAATTAAACTTAGGGGACACGAGTCGCTTCAATCTTCGTAGCCATGCCACCACGCTCGAAACCCGGCAAATCCGTCAGACAACGTGGGCCTCGGCCTCCTCAGCCTCGCGCATTCAGCGCTCAAGATTTAGGGAAATTGAAAGGGCTGGCGGGCCTTTCTTCGCGCAAATTGGAAGCTTTGCGCGCCAGGATGAGGATTCGCCAGTTTTCCAGACACTCGATCGTCTATAAGGAGGGGGAATCAGAGGACGCCGTGTACGTCCTGCTCTCGGGCATCGCCCGGCTGGTCTTCCTCAATCGAAAAGGGGAACGCAATCTGCTCGAAGTGCTGGGACCCGGCGACGTGATCCAAATTCCGTCATTGTTGCCCGATATTCATCATAAGCTCACTTGCGAGGCTTTTACGGATTGTAAAATCGGGTTGATAAACCCAACTGCGCTGGTCGAGGGCGTCGTCGGCATTCCGTTCCGCGACTTTAGCGAGGCGCTCAATCTGACCGTCGGTCGATGGTGGGCGCTGCTGGAGCGCCATTCAAACTTTCTCAGCCAAACTGTTCGCGAGAAAATCATGCTCGCCTTGCTCGACCTCGGCCGCAAGTTCGGTCAGCGTGACGACCACGGGATCATCATAGATCTGGGCCTGAGCGGTAAGGACATCGCCGACCTGGTGGAGTCCTCGCGACCGAAAGTGAGCGAGTGCCTCAAGCAACTCGTTGCAGAAGGCGTGCTGAAGCGCGACCACCGCCGCTTCATCATCGACCCGGCAAAAATCCAGACCAGCCTGCGATCCTAACCCTTGTGCCTATCTGGTATTCTGAAAGCGTAATATTCAGCACTGCGATCTGGAGCTACGGAAATGGCGAGAAAGATTATGGTGATTCGCCATGCCGAGAAGCATGACGACGCTGACGGCATCGAGGGAGTAACAATCGAAGGACAGCAAGATCCTGAGGATCTCACCGTTCGTGGATGGCAGCGTGCCGGAGCACTAATCGGATTGTTCCTACCGCCCCTTGGAGTGTTCATCGATCGAAATCTCGCTACTCCCGACGCAATTTTCGCGTCAGGAACGGGGCCTCACAGCAAGAGTGAACGGCCCCAAAACACAGTCTCTCCCTTAGCCGCTAAACTAGGGCTGCAATTAAATACAAATCGTCTTAAAGGCGAGGAAACCAAGCTGGTGGCTGATGCCCTCGCCATCAGTGGAGTGGTGTTGATAGCTTGGGAACATAAGGCGATCCCGCTTATCGGGAATTCAATCATCGGTAATAATACTTCATGCCCGCATTCCTGGCCGGACACTCGGTTTGACGTCGTCTGGATATTTGATCAAGACGCCGGCTCGGGCGGATGGAGTTTTCATCAAGTACCTCAGCGCCTGCTCGCGGGAGATAGCTCCGAGCCAATTTAGCGGCGAGGTTAGCTGCGCGGAAGAAATTCGGAATCAGAATGACTATCGCTCTTAAAGCTGCACGAATCTTCGACGGCAGGTCGGATCGGATTGAAGCTGGCGGCGTTTTGGTCCTGATCGAGGGAGAAGAGATCGCCGCATGCGGCCCCGACCTGCGCGTCCCGGCCGGCGCCGAACTGATCGATCTCGGCGATGCGACGCTGTGCCCCGGCTTCATCGACGCGCACACTCATCTGACAGTTGGGGTGAAATCCTATAACGAATTCTTCATCGATCGCTTTCGACAACACGTCGCCGAGAAAGCGTACCAGGCGGCGGTCCATGCCCGCGTCACCCTGGAGGGCGGCTTCACGACGGTGCGCGATGTCGGATGCCTGTATCCCGACAGCTTTATAGACGTGAGCCTGCGCAATGCGATCGCCAAGGGACAGCTCCCAGGTCCCCGGATGCTGGTAGCGATCAATCTTATCGGAGCGACCGGTGGGCATTCAGATCGCAATGCGGGGCTTCACTTCCGCGCCACGGGCAGAGAGTCCGATTACACTGACGGCATCGCGGACAGCCCGGCCGACCTGCGCAAGGCGGTGCGCTTCAACGTGAAGTACGGCGCCGACGTCATCAAGTTCTGCGCTTCGGGCGGCGTGATGTCACTGGCCGACGAGGTCGATACGCCGCAGCTCACGCTCGATGAAATGACGGCGGTGGTGGA
>PMOH01000294.1 GCA_003161515.1 Deltaproteobacteria bacterium | reverse complement strand
CCTTCAAGGAGAAGTTCTGACGTAAGGCGACGTAGACGGCGGAGCCGAGACCCGAAGGAGGCGCGTAGCGCCGCGCCGCAGGCGCTCGCGAGGCGGAGCGTAGCGGAGTCGAGCGAAAATATAATGGTCAAATTCGATCACATGGCGATGCCGGTCAGCGATCCGAAGGTCTCGCGCGACTGGTACGTGAAGAATTTCGGTTTCGAGGTCGAATTCGAAAACGCCGGCGTCATCGCGATTAGGGATGACGCCGACTTCACCATCTTCCTCCACAAGCCTCAGGGCTCACTCGCGGGTGTGAAGTGCACGCTTACCTTGCAGGTCAACGATGTCGAAGCGAAGCATCGCGAGCTGGCTGCGAATGGCGTGAAGTTCGATAAACCGCCCGACAAATTTTTTTGGGGTTATGGTGTGGAACTTTTCGACCCCGACGGATACCTGCTCAATTTGTGGGACGAGGTCTCGATGCGCGAAAAGGGCGGCGGATGAAGCGGTCGCACGGCTCCTGATGGAGAAGCGGCGCGCGCTCGAGCTGCTGCGGCGCCGCGACTTCCGGCGCTTGTATCTCGCTGTCGCGGTGAGCGAACTCGGAGACGCATTTCAATACATCGCGATCATGTGGTTCGCGCTGCTCAAGGGCGGGCCGATCGGGGTCGTCGCGGTGCGGTTGGCCGACAGCGTGCCGGCCTTGGTGTTTGGCTTTCACGGCGGCATCGTCGCCGACAAATGGGATCGCAAGCGCACGATGATCGTCGCCGATCTTGCGCGCGGCGCGATTCTGGTTCCGGTTGCAATCGCGGGACTCACCAACACGCTGCCGCTGTGGGGTTTGGTGGTTGCGGCGTTTCTTGTCGAGACGGCGACCTCATATTTCGCGCCGGCGTACAGCGCGATGCTCCCCGCGCTGGTCGATCGCGAAAATGTTCAGGAGGCCAACGGACTCCTCGGCGCGACCACCAATGCGCTGTCGATCGGTGGATGGGCCGCGGCGGCGGGACTGCTTGCGATTGCGCCGATCAGCACCTTCTTCGCGCTGAATGCCGCGTCGTTTTTCATCTCCGCGCTGTTCATCAGCCGCATCGCACACAAAGGTGCGGTAGCGATCGCGAGTCTGGAGCCGCCGCGGATTCGCGAGGCCTTCGAAGCGATGCGGCCGCTACCTGCGGTCGCCATCGGCACGGTTGTCGTTGGCTTCGCGGTGACGGTTTCCTCGGGAACGTGGATCGCTGGGGTGCCCGATCTGATTCGCGACGTGCTTCATCGGGAGGCCGGCGGATTTTCGATTGTGATGGTTGGATATGCGATAGGATCGGTTGCCTCGGGCGCGATCCTCGCGCGCTTTCAGATCGAGAACAAAGCGCGCGCGAGCATGTTGGCATGGATCATTTATCTCCCCGCCTATGCGATGTTCGCGCTCGCGAACTCGTTGCCGATTGCGATCGCTGGTGCGTTTCTTTCCGGCCTCGGTCAAGTGGGCGCGTCGATTCTGCTCCGCTCTGCCGCGCAGGAACAGGTGGCCGACGATGTGCTGGGCCGCGTGATGGGAGTGATCTCGTTGGTCTATCGCGGCGCGCACGCGACAGGGCTCCTGCTGATTTCGCCGCTGTTCGTAGTGGTGGCGCCACGCACGATGTTCGCGGCCTCGGCGGTTGCGATTCCGCTGTTCGGAATCGCCGGTGCGGCGCTCACACTTTATGTAGAGAAACGCGCCGCGTTGGCATCTGCGCTGACCCGGACGACCTGAGCCCCTGCCCAGGGTCTTACGGATCGAGGTTGAGTTTCACTACCGATTTTTTCTCATCGTGATAGTCTCACCCCGAACAAAACCTCACGCCTCAACGGAGTGTTCATGGCAGCGACCAGAGATTTTGCGCAGACCAAAGACGGACTCAAACTTCGCTACGAAATTCGCGGCAGTGGCGATCCGCTCGCCCTGATAATGGGATTCAGCGGTTCCGGCCGCGGATGGGGCGAGCCGTTCCTCAGCGGCATCGAGAAGAGATTTAAAACCGTCGTCATCGACAATCGCGGCACCGGCGAGAGCGACAAGCCCGATGCGCCATGGATGATGAGCGACATGGCGAACGACATCGCGGCGGTGCTCGATCACGCGAAGATCGCGCGCGCGCATATCTACGGCATCTCGATGGGCGGGATGATCGCGCAGGAGTTCGCGTTGCGGCACCCGAAGCGGACGGCGACGCTCACGCTCGGATGCACCACGGCGGGTGGTACGCATTCTGTGCCGCCGCCGCCCGAATCGTTGAAAATTCTGACCGCGCCGCGCGAAGGTGTTTCGCCGGAGGAGGTGATTCGGCGCGGATGGCCGCTCGGGCATACGCCGAAGTACATCGCGGAGCATCGCGACGTGCTCGAGGCCGCGATTCCGCGCCTGTTGAAATATCCGACCCCGCCGTTCGCGTTCCAGCGCCAGCTCGAAGCGACCTACACGCTGAAGACTTTCGACCGACTGCCGCAAATCAAGGCGCCGACCCTGGTCGTAACCGGCGCGGAGGACGTGCTGATCCCGGCGAAAAACTCCGAAATAATCGCGGCGCAGATTCCCGGCGCGAAATTGCACCTCATCCCCGGAGTGGGACACGCGTTCATGGATGCCCGCGAGGAATTTCTGAAAGTATTTCTGCCGTTCGTGAAGTCGCACCCGATGGCCGCTTAGCAGTCGATCGTCGCGGAGCTTGCGCGAGGCGTCGCGGGCAGCATTAATCTCGTACGTATGCCCTCGTTTTACGACTTCGCGATCGTCTGCCAATCGCTCAGCCAGACTCAGAGCCGGCTGCAGATGGCCGAGGAAGTGGGCACCTTCCTCGCCTCGCTCGAGGTCGATGAAGCCGAGATTGCGGCGCGATTCATGGTCGGCCGCGCAGTCGAGCAGGGCGAAGAGAAGCGTCTCCAGATTAGCGGCCGCGCGGTCTGGAAAATCGTCGCCGAGATGACTGACAGCGCCGACCAGGGAGAGGACATCTTCACCGCCGCGGAGGACTTTGGCGAGGCGGTCGAGATGACGCTCAAGCTTCGCGCGGCCGATCCCGAACCCACGCTGAAGATTCGCGAGCTCAACGAAAAATTCGCCGAGATTGCCGCTATCGAAGGGCGTCACGCGCGCAACCGCAAGCTCGACGCGCTGCGCGAGCTGTTCGCGCGGGCGTCGGCGTTCGAGGGCAAGTACATCGCGAAGATTCTTATCGGTGAGATGCGTCACGGGGTGAGCGAAGGCCTGATGCTCGAGGCGATTGCGAGGATGAGTGCGCGGCCGGTCACTGAGGTGCGTCGGATTCACATGCTCGAGGCCGATCTCGGACGCGTCGTGCGAATCATCCGCTCGCCAGCCGGCGCGGAAAAATCTGTCCCCGGAGAATCTTCGCCGACTTCGTCAGCCGTCAAGCCGCTCAAGCCGATGCTTGCGTTTCCGGTCGCAGACATCGCGGAAGCGTTCGCGACGCTTGGCCCGGAGCTATCATTCGAGCACAAGCTCGACGGCGCGCGTGTGCAAATTCATCATGGGGGCGATGGCGGTGTGCGAATTTTCTCGCGCAGACTGAACGAGATCACCGAGAGCATTCCCGACGTGGTCGAGAGTCTGAGTCGAATCGGCGCGCGTCACGCGATCCTCGACGGTGAAGTGATCGGGGTCGACGCGTCGGGACGGCCTGCCGCATTTCAGGACCTGATGCGGCGGTTTGGCCGCACTCGCGACGTCGAGAAGGCTCGCGTCGAGCAGCCGTTGAAGCTCTATGTGTTCGACATGCTCGCGCTTGACGGCGCTCTTACGATCGATCGCCCGTGGGCGGACAGAATTTCCATGCTCGAAGAGCTGCAGTCGGCAGCCGGTTTGGAAATAGTCGATCGAATCATCAAGCCCAACCTCGCCGCCGCCGAAAAATTTTACGCCGCCGCCGTCGCGGCCGGATATGAAGGCGTGATGGCGAAGTCGCTTGCGAGCGCGTACACGCCGGGCGCGCGCGGTCGCGGATGGCTCAAGATAAAGCATACGCGCACGCTGGACCTGGTGATCGTCGCAGCGGAGTGGGGCTACGGCCGCCGCCACGGCTGGCTCTCGAACTATCATCTCGCCGCGCGCGACAGGAATGGCGGGTTCGCGATGCTCGGCAAGACGTTCAAGGGTCTCAGCGACGAACAATTTCGCGCGATGACCGAGCGTCTGCTCGCGCTCAAGACCGCAGAGTCGCACGGCGTCGTGACCGTTCGCCCGGAGGTCGTGGTCGAGGTTGCGTACAATGATATCCAGAGCAGTCCGAACTACGATGCCGGGATGGCGTTGCGATTCGCGCGAATCGTACGCATCCGCGACGACAAGTCGCCCGAGCAGGCGGATTCAATCGATACTGTGACTGCGGACTACGAGCGGCAGAAAATTTTGCCGTCGGCAAGAAAAGTCTAATCTTTCACTGCTCGACGCGTTGCGAATCAGTGATGGTGATGCTGGA
>PMOH01000183.1:4320-5815 GCA_003161515.1 Deltaproteobacteria bacterium | reverse complement strand
ATGAACGCGCCGGTTATACCGTCGGCGTGCAACATCGTGTGGGCGCTGCATATCGGCGGGCATGCGGATCAGGCGAAACGGCGGATCGCCGAAGCGCAAGAACTAGCGGCACAGCTCCGCCGTCCATTCAGCCACGCGTTCGTGCATCTGCACACGATCGTGCTGAATTATTTCCGGCGCGAATACGCGGATGTGCGCACCCGATCCGAAACGTTGATCGAACTGTCAACCGAATATGGATTTCCGTACTGGCTGGCGGCGGGGCGAATGTGTCTCGCGCGCACGATTGCTGGCGAGGCCTACGCTCGCCACGACCAGGACGCACTCGAGCGCGGGCTCGCGATGATGAAGGAGTCGGTCGTGAACCTGGCCGCCGCCAACGCCGACCTGATCTACTCGTTCTCGTTCGTGCTGCTCGCGGAATTGTACCTGATGATGAAACGTCCGGAGGACAGTCTGCGAGAGCTCGAGAGGGCGGCGCAACGCGCCGACCAGATGGAGCATCGCCTGCTCGAGGCGGAGATTCATCGGATCCGAGGCGAGGCGATGCTTACCTTGCCGAACGGCGACGACGAAGCTGAGCGAAGCTTCCGGCGTGCGATCGAGATCGCGGTGCGGCAAGAGGCGCGCTCGTGGGAATTGCGCGGAGCGATGAGCCTGGCGCGGCTGTTGGCAAAAAAGGACCGCCGCGACGACGCTCGCGCGACGCTGGCGCCGGTGTTCGCGCAATTTACCGAGGGACTCGATACGAGTGATCTACGCGAGGCGAAGACGCTGCTCGAAGAATTAAAGGCGTAGCGCGTCGCGCCTAGAGCATGCGGCCGATTTTCTGACGCATGCGCCCAAAGAACCCGGCGCGTTCAACCGCGCCCTTGGATACGATCGGAATCGTCGCCTGCGGCTTGCCGTTGAGCAGGACGGTCAAGTCGCCGACCGGCGTGCCGACCTGAACCGGCGCGTCCAGGTATCTCACGGACGGTTCGAACTGGACGGTCACCTTGGTCTCTTCGCCGCGGCCTAGCGTGAACGCCGCGTCGCCGTTCGGCCCGATGGCAACCTTCTCCGCAACGCCGTCGTGCACCGGAATTTCAGCGGGTACCGATTTTCTGTCGGGCTTGTAGCTGACGAACGTGCGAAACGCCCACTCGATTAATTTCTCGGATTCGGTAACGCGGCGCGCCTCGCTCGGAGCACCCAGCACTGCCGACAGCAGATTCATCCCGTTCGAGGACGCCGACGCGACCAGGTGATAGCCGGCCTCGTCAACGTGACCGGTCTTAATCCCGTTGACTCGCGGATCGTGGAGCAGCAGCTTGTTGAAATTCGGCTGCGAGATTTTATCGAACGTGAATTCCTTGGCCGAAGTGTATTTCAGGGCCTCCGGATGGTGCCTGACGAGCGAGTGCGCCAGCGCGACCATGTCGGCTGCGGTCGTGAACTCCCCTTCCTCGGGCAAGCCGTCGGGATTGTCGAAGTGAGTCTCCTTGAGCCCGAT
>PMOH01000183.1:0-4253 GCA_003161515.1 Deltaproteobacteria bacterium | reverse complement strand
GCGAGGCTGGCGGGCTGCATCTTGTTGTGCTCGTTGTACGCGTACAGCACCGCGCCGGTGTCGGCGTCGATCATGAAGGCAGCCTTCGCGTCGAGGGCGAACGGAGCAGGGCGGTCGCCGAGCACGTGAATCGAGGTCAACGGAACCGCTGGCGCATCTTCATGCACCTTCGGCGCGACGGGATGGCGGTGAACGACTTTCGCAAACGCGGGAGTAACACTCGCCGCCAGGAAAACGATCGCCGCGAGCGCGACATTTGTCGAAATTGATTTTTTCCGCACGCCCATCCTCATCCGCCTGAAAAGACTACTACGCCTGCGCCCGACGCGCGACGTTCGCAAACACCGCATATTCCCTTTTGTGGGAGCATAAAGGAAACTGAACCAGCATGGATATTTCCGTCATTTTACCGGTCATGAACGAGGCCGAAAACCTGAGGATACTGATCCCCAGGCTCATCGCGGTGCTCGATCGCGAGCATATCGCACACGAGATCATCGTAGTCGACGGCCCGTCAACCGACGGCACTCGCGAAGTGGCAGAGCAGTTCGGCGCGCGCGTCGTAGGAGAACGCCGGCGCGGATACGCAGGCGCGTTGACCACCGGAATTGAGGAGGCGCGCGGCGACTACGTGCTGACGCTCGACGCCGACCAGTCGCACGACCCGGATTTCATCTTCAAGATGTGGCGGGCTCGCAAACGCGCCGACATCGTGGTCGCGTCACGCTACGTTCTCGGCGGCGTCGCCTACTCCGACTTCATCCGCCGCTCGACCAGCTGGTTTCTGAACCAGGCGTTGCGCCGGATGCTCTCGATACCGGTACTCGACATGTCCAGCGGGTATCGATTGTACCGGCGCGAGGTGTTCCGCGAGCTGGAAATCACATCCTCGAACTTCGAGGTGCAGGAAGAAATCCTGGTCAAGGCCTACGCCAGCGGATTCAGCGTCGTGGAAGTCCCGTTCACGTATTTTCCGCGCGGGGCCGGGCGCTCGCACGCCAAGCTCTTCAGCTTCGGCTGGAAAATTTTTCGTTCATCGCTGTCGCTGTGGAAAATCCGCAACTCGCTCATGTCCGCCGACTATGACGAGCGCGCCTTCTACAGCAGGATTCCACCGCAGCGCTATTGGCAACGCCGCCGCCATCGCATCACCGTGCTGTGGGCGCGCGGCGCGGACCGGGTGCTCGACGCGGGATGCGGCTCGAGTCTCATCGTGCAGAGCCTCAACAACGTCGTGGGCATGGACTTCAACTTCGCGAAGCTCCGCTTTCTGCGCCGCTACGAAATTCCACTGATCAACGGCTCGGCCTTCGCGCTGCCGTTCAAGGACGGTTCGTTCGACTGCGTGATGAGCTCGCAGGTCATCGAACATATTCGATACGACGAATCGATTTTCGCCGAGATGCATCGGGTGCTGCGGCCGGGCGGCATGCTGATCCTCGGCACCCCCGACTACGCGACCATCGGCTGGCGGATTATTGAACCCGTTTACGGGTTCCTGATGCCCGGCGGATACAAGGACCAGCACATCACGCACTACACGCTGGCGCAGCTCCGCGAGATCCTCGCGCGTTACAACATCGCGATCGAGGAGACCGCCTACGTCGCGGGCAGCGAGCTGATCCTCCGATGCCGCAAGGCCGCAAATGTAGCCCGCGCGGGAGCCGAGATCGCCGCAGTCGCATGATGACAAAATCAACGGTGATGCTGGCGGTCCTCGTGACGATCGCGACTTGTGCCGCGTCGTGCTCGAGCAAGAGTGAGCAGCCGCCTGAGATGGATCTGGCAAGCATGCAGATGTCGAGCATGCAGATGTCGCCCGCCCCGGCCGGCAGTTGTCAGATCGACGCGGTCAAGATGTGCCAGGCCGAAGGAAGTTCGACCACGCCCTCGTCGCAGCCCGCGACCGTCAGTTCATACGGGCCGTCCAACATGCCGGAGTCGATCGAGTTTCAAATTCCCGCGGGCCAAACTATCAAGCTGATGTGCTATTACGATCCGCAGCACACGTCGATCTTTCGCGCCGACGCGACGCCGCAATCGGCATTGACTGGAAACTCCGTCGAATACATGAAGAGCCAGGGATTTTGCCTTAGCAGGTAGAGGAAACCGAAATGCCAAAAATTAAAGTCCGCGATGTGAACCTCAACTACGACGCCGCCGGGAAAGGCGAACCGCTGTTGATGATCATGGGCCTCGGCGCCAGCTCGGCGCAGTGGGATCCCGAGTTGGTAACCGATCTAGCGCGTACCTTTCGCGTGATCACTTTCGACAATCGCGGCACCGGCCAGAGCGACAAGCCCGACGCCCCCTACTCGATCGAGATGTTTGCCGATGACGCGGCCGGCGTGCTCGACCAGCTCGACGTCCCGCGCGCACACATTTTCGGCGTCTCGATGGGCGGGATGATTGCGCAGGAATTCGAGCTGCGGCACCCGAAGCGCACGGCGACGCTCACGCTCGGATGCACCACGGCGGGCGGCACGCATTCAGTGCCGCCGCCGCCCGAATCGCTGAAAATTCTGACCGCGCCGCGCGAAGGCGTCGCGCCCGAAGATGTAATTCGCCGCGGATGGCCGCTCGGGCATACGGCGAAATACATCGCGGACCATCGCGATGTGCTCGAGGCCGCGATTCCGCGCCTGCTGAAACATCCGACGCCGCCATTCGCGTTCCAGCGCCAGCTCGAAGCAACTTACACGCTGAAGACTTTCGACCGCCTGCCGCAAATCAAAGCGCCGACGCTGGTCGTGACCGGCGCCGAAGACGTACTGATCCCGGCGAAGAACTCCGAAATAATCGCAGCGCACATCCCCGGCGCGAAGCTGCACATCATCCCAGGCGTCGGCCACGCGTTCATGGACGCGCGCGAGGAATTCCTGAAAATATTCGTCCCCTTCGTAAAGTCGCACCCAATCGCCCCGTGATAGGGCTTAGACACTCCAATCGCGATTGCTCCCTCTCCGTCCCAATAGTCCGGTCCCCCTTCCCCCTCGGGAAGGGGTTAGGGGTTAGGTTGTCCCTCATCAACCAGGACTCCCAACAACAAAGGACCGCTGCGCGATTTTCAGAAACCGGAACCGGCTTCGCTTACGCGAAGCTGTCCGAGGCCCGTTCCTCCCCTCGCGATGCTCAGGTCGTCAGGGTGACACAAAAACAGGAAGCGGCCTGGAGGCCGCTTCCTGCCGCTCGCGATGCTCGCTTCATCAGAACGAGGCTCGCGTCGCTCGCATCGTTCGCGACGCCAACAACAAAGGTCCGCTTCCTGGGCTTCTCAGTGGCGCGGGCCGCCGTGCCCGCGACGCCCTTCGCGCACTTGCGCGCGACGCCGCCCCCAGCATTAATCTCGTAACGTGCCCTCGTTCTACGATTTCGCCGCCGTCTGCCAATCGCTCAGCCAGACTCAGAGCCGCCTGCAGATGGCCGAGGAGGTCGGCACCTTCCTCGCCGCGCTCGACCTCGATGAAGCCGAAATCGCCGCGCGATTCATGGTCGGCCGCGCAGTCGAGCAGGGCGAGGAGAAGCGCCTNNGCCGCCGAAGATTTCGGCGAGGCGGTCGAGATGACGCTCAAGCTGCGCGCGACTGACCCTGAACCCACGCTCACAATTCGCGAGCTGAACAACAAATTTGCCGAGATTGCGGCGATCGAAGGGCGTCACGCGCGCAACCGCAAGCTTGACGCGTTGCGCGAGCTGTTCGCGCGCGCCTCGGCGTTCGAAGGCAAGTACGTCGCGAAGATTCTGATCGGCGAGATGCGCCACGGCGTGAGCGAAGGCCTGATGCTCGAGGCGATCGCCAAAATGGGCGCGCGGCCGGCCGCCGAAGTTCGCCGGATTCACATGCTCGAGGCCGACCTCGGCCGCGTGGTGCGGATGATTCGTTCGCCGGACGCAGAAAAATCGGTCGCTGAGAGGTCTTCTGCCGCGGTCAAACCGCTCAAGCCGATGCTCGCATTTCCGGTCGCAGATATTGCGGAAGCGTTCGCGACGCTCGGCCCAGAGCTTTCCCTCGAGCACAAGCTTGACGGAGCGCGCGTCCAGATTCATCACGCGGCCGACGGCGGCGTGCGTATCTTCTCGCGCCGGCTGAACGAAATCACCGAGAGCATTCCCGACGTGGTCGAGGTGGTGAATCGAATCGGATCGCGTCACGCGATCCTCGACGGCGAAGTGATAGGCGTCGACGCGGCGGGGCGGCCGGCCGCATTTCAGGATCTGATGCGCCGGTTCGGACGCACCCGCGACGTCGAGAA
>PMOH01000453.1 GCA_003161515.1 Deltaproteobacteria bacterium | reverse complement strand
AAGGCGCATCATGAGCATCAGAGCCCGCCGTGCGACGTCGAGCGATGCACCGTGTGCGGCGCTTGCTAGAATAGTTGCGCAAGTAGAGTAGAGGAGGGGAGGAAGAGGAAGATGGTTCATCGCGATTTTCGCTCAGCGCGGATAGCGGCTCTGGGAGCCGTCGTGGTGGTGACGTTGGCATTTTCGGCGCCATCTTTTGCGGCCGGAGCCGCCGAGGAAGACGTTCCCTCGACGTCGATCGTTCCGGCCGAAGGTCCAAGCGGCGCCGCGCCGGTCAATTCTCCGTCATCGGTGACGAGTCCCTCGACGTCCGGCAAAACCTGGATGCCTCCGCCCAAGGGGCTGAAGCCGGTGCATCACGCGTCGAGTCGAAACAGCGTCCGCGAACCGGAAATCGAGCCGGCGCAGGCGCGGCTGAAGGTGCTGACGGACTCGCCGGTTTACTCCGCGCCCGCGAAGAGCAGTAAGCATATCGAGCAATTGACCTCGGGCAAATTCGTCGAGGTGACGGGTTCAACTCACTACTATCTGCAGGTGAAGCTGAAGTCCGGTCAGACCGGTTACATCGATCCCGCGGCGGTCGAACTCGCCAAACCGACCGACAAAGTCTTCGTGCTCACACACGACGCCAGCGTGCTCGACAAGCCAAATCGATGGGGCAAGAAAGTCGCCGAGGTTCATCAGAGCCATAACGTTCATATCGTTGGCCTCGCGCTGAACTATATGAAGATCCGCATGAAGAACGGGCTCGAAGGCTACATCCCAACCACCGCGCTCGAATAGTTATCTTTCGACGATCCGCGGTTGTGTCGCTATAAGTCTCAGCGAGGGAGCATCTGATGACGCAGCGGGAACGACAGGGATGGATCATCGTCGCGAGCCTCTTCGTCACGCTCGTGTTCGTTTTCGGATCCGGCTACAACACCGGCGGCCTGTTCTTTCCACACCTGCTGAAACATTTCGGATGGTCGCGCACACAAGTCTCGACGCTGCAGGGCGCGGCGCTGCCGCTGTCCGCGGGGCTTAGCGCTCCGCTGATAGGATGGCTGCTCGACCGTATCGAGGCGCGGGTCGTGATGGTCGTCGGCGTGATCATGACCGGCGCATCTTTTCTCATCGCGAGCCGCGTCGATTCATTCGGACCGCTGTTCGGCGCGTACATCCTGCTCGGCGTCGGCATCGGCGCATCGACGCTGTTGCCGTGCTCGCTGGTGATTGCGAACTGGTTCGGCGCGCGCCGCGGACTCGCGATGGGCCTGGCGTTCGCGGGCACCTCGCTCGGCGGCGCTGCGATGACGATGGTCGGGAACTTCGCGATCGTGCGCGGCGGATGGCGCGCGGGATACGTCGCACTCGCGATTCCGATGTTCGTGATTGTCGTCCCGCTGATAATTTTCGTGGTGAGAACGCGGCCGCCGCAGGCTGAAGGCGTCACCGTCGCGCAAGCCAGCGACTTGTTGCCGGGCTTCGAGCTGCGCGAGGCGTTCCGCTGCCGCTCATTCTGGATGATTGCGTCGGCGCAGTTCTTTTTCGCTGCGGTCGCGGCCGGGGCGGGATTGCATCTGATCAAATATCTCACCGAACTCGGCTACACGGAGTCGTTCGCGGCCGGCATGATGAGCCTGGTGTACGTGTTCGCGGCATTCGGCAAGCTCAGCATGGGTCTGTTTGCGGATCGCGTGAGCGCACGAATCGCGCTGACGTTCAACTTCCTCGCCGCGTGCGTCGGGATGATCCTGATATTCGGCGCGGGGCGAACCGCTGTGCTGATTCCATTCGTACTGATCTTCGGCCTGTCGCTCGGCGCGCCGTTGGTGCTGGTCCCGATGCTGGTGGCGGAGTCGCTCGGGCTTAAGCGCTTCGGCTCAATCGGCGGCATCGCGGGCGTGTTTAACACGATCGGCGCGTTCGTAGGTCCGGTCGGCGCGGGTAAGATTTACGATCTGACTGGCAGCTATGTGCCCGCCTTCGAAGCATTCGTCGTAATGTGCCTGCTGGGCGCGGCAGTAACCTACTCGTGCCGAAGTTTCGAGTCGGAGCAGTCGAGGCAACCGTCAGCACCGATTCCAGCTACCGCGTAGCTTCCACCACACGATCTCCTGCAGATCTTTTATTGGGTCGTTTTCTTTCTTGTGTCATCCCGAGCGTAGCCGAGGGACCCCGGATCTTTTACGACGCCGGAAGATGCACCCTAACCACTCATCGAGTGATGTCTTCGGCGCTCGCTCCGTGGTTGGGGGTGACGCGGCAGGCATCCAGAAAGATCCGGGGTCCCTCGGCTACGCTCGGGATGACACAAAGAGCGGATGACATGGAATCAGCTGCGGGCGAGCGCGAGGATTGAGCGGACTTTAGCTGCGAGGTCGGGGGCGGTTAGTACGTCGGTGATGATTGCTACTGCGTCGGCGCCGGCGGCCAGGGTTTCTGCGACGCGGGCTTCGGTGATTCCGCCGATTGCGACGATTGGAATCCTTATCGCGGCGCGTACTGCGCGGAGCTGGTCGAGGCCTTGGCCGGAGACGTTATTGCGCAGGCCGCCGGGATACATCGGGCCGAATCCAATGTAGTCCGCGACGCCATTTTCGGCCGCACGTGCTTGTTCGACGTTGTGAGTGGAGATTCCGATCATCATATCGGGGCCGGCGATTCGGCGCGCGGCATCGAGCGGCAGATCGGTCTGTCCGAGATGGACTCCGTGCGCGTCGGCGAGAATCGCGATGTCAACGCGATCGTTGACGATTAGAATTGCGCCGCGGCGGCGGCACATCTCAGCGATCGCGCGCGCTGCAGCAAGGAAATCGCGGCCGGATGCGTCCTTGAGGCGCAGTTGCATGATGCGGGCGCCGGCATCGAGCAGGGTTTCTGCCAGCGACACCGGATCGTGTCCGCCAGCGGTATCGACCATCGCGTAGAAATGCGAGGGGAGGCGCGTCATCCGCCGGGAAATTTGGTCAGTACGATCTTGTGGTCGGTGATCTTTTTGCGCAGCGTGTTGCGATTGAGCCCGAGCATCCGCGCCGCGCGAACCTGGTTGCCGCCGGCGCGCTTGAGTGCGAGCTCGACCAGCGGACGCTCGATCTCCGCGACCAGGCGATGGTAGAGGTCGCGCGGTTCTTCGCCGCCGGGCGAATCGAACCATCCCGCGATACGCGTCGAGATGATATCGCCGAGCTCGGCGCCGTCGGTCGCGGCCATCGATCCGGCACCGACGCCGCCGGGACGCGACAGCTCGACGTCGTCGGCACGAATGGTGGTGCCGGGTGCGAGCAATGCCGCGCGCATCACCGCATTTTCGAGTTCACGCACGTTGCCCGGCCAATCCGCGGACTCGAGCTTGTTGCGCGCCTCGGGACTGATAGTGGTCGCTCGCGCGCCCATCTCCTGGACCGCCTTCGAGACGAAGTAATCGGTCAGCTCGCCGATATCGTCGCGACGCTCGCGCAGCGCCGGCATCTGGATCGGAATCACACGCAGGCGGAAGTAGAGGTCCTCGCGGAATTTTCGGGCGGCGACCAGCGTCTCGAGGTTCTGGTTGGTCGCCGCGATCACGCGCGCCTTGACCTTGAGCGTCTCGACGCTGCCGACGCGGGTGAACTCGCGCTCCTGCAGCACGCGCAGCAGCTTGGGCTGCAATTCGACCGGCAGGTCGCCGATTTCGTCGAGGAAGATGGTGCCGGTGTCGGCCATCTCGAATTTGCCGGCGCGCCGCTCGGACGCACCGGTGAACGAGCCGCGCTCATGCCCGAACAGCTCGCTCTCGAGCAGGCCGTGCGGAATCGCGGAGCAGTTGACGGCGACGAACGGCGAGCGCCAGCGCGCAGATTTGAAATGGATCGCGCGCGCGACCAGCTCCTTACCGGTGCCGCTCTCGCCGCTGAGCAAAACGGTAGCGTCGTTGGTGACGACGCGTCCGATCAGCTTGTAAACTTCCTGCATCGCAGCGCTGCGGCCGATTATCTCGCCGCCGACGAGCTGGCGATTCACTTCGTCTTTCAGGCGGTTAAGATCCGCAGCCTGCGCGCCGACTTCCACCGCGCGCTTGATCGCGGCCGCGACCAGGTCGAGATTGGCGAACGGCTTGGTCAGGTAGTCGTGAGCGCCGCGCTTCATCGCCTCGACCGCGTTGTTCATGGTGCTCGCCGCGGTGATCACTATGATGAGCGTGCGGAGGGCTTCGCTGTGCGCCGACGAGAGGACGTCGAGACCGCCGTTGCCCGGCATGATGATGTCGAGCAGCGCAACGTCGAATCGATTGCTGCGCAAGGCGGCGAGCGCGGACGCGCTGTCGATCGCCTCTTCGACGCGATGGCCGTCGGCTTCGAGCCGATGCCTCAAAACTAGGCGGATGGCGGGGTCATCGTCGGCGATAAGAACTGCGGCGCCGCTGCTGCCGGGTTCCTTGACCCGTTCGACGAAATTTTGGCTCGTTGCGCTTGCTCCCATCGTATTTGTGCTCACGGGCTCCAATGGTAACAGTAAGTTCGATCTTGTCGCCAACGCCCGCGGAACTATAATTGGCAGTACTCGATCTCATTGGCTGATTAGCGGGCACTACACATCATCTTGTGGTGTTCAGACGTGCGCACTACCAAGGGTAGTTTCGTTCCGTTTTTTTCAGGAATATGTTTTTTTAGGAAAGAGTTGCCGGCGTGACGGCGATCTTCGAGGGGAGCGCGCGAGCAAGTAGCGCTGCGGCGGTTGACCATTGCGCGATCAAAGCATGACGGATGATTCTGCGTAAGGCTGAACAGTTCATCCCTAAACTGTTGTGGACGTTAGTTGCGGAATCATCCGCACAGAGCGCGATGATTTCAAAGGTCACCAGTTCGGCTATCTGGTGCCGAGCCAAGACTCGGCCCCAACCCGTCGTGATTAATCGAGACTGCGCGCGGCCAAGGGCAGCGGCGGTGCTACCCTACGGTTTGTCTTATCCTCTCACGGTCCCGTCCCCGTTAGGCTGATGCTATGCGGACTGCTCGGATCGCTTCCGATGGTCACCGCCATGCTCGCACTCTCCGGCGTTGGGCCAACCGTCGGGGTGAAGGTCACCGCTATCGTGCACGACGAGTTTGCTGGTGCAGAAGCGCCGCACGTGCCTCCGGTCACCGTGAAGTCGCCCGTATTGGTCCCGCTGAAACTCTCGCTCACGGACAGCGAAGATCCCGACTTGTTGGTGATTGTCACGTCCTTGGTCTTCGAAGGTGTCCTCGACGTCAGAGTTCCATACGCGAGCGTCACCGGCGCGATCGTTACCGGGATCGTCGGACCCGTGCTGAGTGCGATCAGATGGGGACTAAGCGGATCGGATTGGCCCATGACACTTCCCGACGGAGTGTCAGTGATAGCAAGAGTCGCTGACTCTGTCCCCAGCACACTTGGAGAGAAAGAGACGATGATCGAGCACACCTTACCGGCGGTCAAGGTCGCTGGACAAGTACTGCCAGTCAGCGAAAAGTCGGCAGCGTTCGGCCCGCTTATACTTTCGCTTAAGCCCACCGACGGCGACTGAATCAGGCCCACAGTCGGCGTTTGATGGTTAACCACGGCGAAAGCCTCGATTCCCTTAAGTCCGAACTTCACGTCACCGAATACCAGGCTGCTCTTCGTGGTGGTCACATCCGCAGTGCCGGTGCCGCTGGCCACGAAGCTCTGCGGAGTGCTGGTGGTGTTGCCATAGATTGTAAGAATCCCGCTGCGCGCACCGAGGGCGTCGGGGTTGAACCCGATCGCAATGGTACAGGTCCGGCCAACCGCCAATCCGCCCGGCGGGCAGGTGCTGGCGCCTGTAGCGAAAAATTCTGCAGGGTCGTTTGAGATCACGCTGCCAATGAACAGCGGGCTCGTGCCGGTGTTTCTCACCGTGAGATTCTTTTTGGCCGTCTGCCCGGCCAGCGAGTAGCCGAAGGGGAGTTTCGTGGTCGGCGTAGGCGTCGGAACCACGCCAGCGTATTCGAACGCACCGATGTCGCAGGCGCTGTATCCGGGCGCCGGGCGTGTCGCGCCGCGCTGGTCCGTGGTCGGACAGTCGGCGGTCGGGATCGCGGCGATCGCATAGCTCCCCAATTCAAGCGCGATCGTCTCGGTCGTCCCGCCGTTGTTCGCCAGCCCGCCGGCGGCGAGTGCCAGATTACTATCACTGACGCTATCCCCTATCGTGTCGCCATTGGCGTCGGTGCTGCTCCCGAAGCCGCACGTCGCGTCATCGGATATGTTGTAGCCGTCGTCGGTGATGGTCGCATCGACCGTTTCGCAGTTACCCGAGACGCTCTTTGCAAATATGCTGTTGGTGACTATCACCGCGGCGCCGTCAGCCTCAAAAGCATCCAAAAGGATGGCGTTGCCCGAGTTGCCGGAGAAGGTGCTGCTGGTGACGGTCACCAAGGCGGCGGTGTCAGTATCGTCGATGGCGCCGCCGCCGGCGGGGTAGGTAGTGCAGTCCGATCTGTTGGAGAAGGCGCTGTTGTTGACGAAGGTGCTGTTGGTAACGTTCAGGAAGTTATACGCCTCCGTTTCGATGGCGCCGCCGTAACCGGCGCAATCAATGTTGCCGTTTTGGAAAGCAGTGTTGCCGGAGAAAGTGCTGTTTGTAATCGTTCCCGCAAAAACCATTCCGCCGCCGAGGGACGCGCTGTTGTTGACGAAGGTACTATCGGTAACCGTGCCATTACCACTTATGCCGCCGCCGGTGCCGTCGTAGCCGTCAACCACCGCGCTGTTGCTTGAGAACGTGCTGTTGGTGACCGCGACAGTACCAACGATGCCGCCACCACTATTCGCTGAGTTGTTGGAGAAGGTGCTGTTGGTGACTGTTGCGGTGGCGTTTTCATTAAAGACGGCGCCGCCGCTGCTGCCGTAGCCGTTAGTGGAGAGAGCTGTGTTGCCGGAAAAGGTGCTGTTGGTGATCATCAAGGGGCCGTCATAACTTGAAATGGCGCCACCGAGGCCCTGGCCGCTGTAACCCGCTGAGTTGTTGGAGAAGATGCTGTTAGTGACCGTCAGCGATCCAGGCCCGCTAACGATAGCACCGCCGTCTCCTCCGGGACCGCCATATCCGCCGTCAAAGCAGCAAGGGTCTGCCTGGTTGCCGGAGAAGGTGCTGCTGGTGACGGTCAGCGTGCCGTTATTAGCGATCGCACCGCCAGATGCGCCATCTCCTTCCCCCGCCGAGTTGTTGGTGAAGGTGCAGTTGGTGACGGTCAGCGTACCGTTGTTAGCGATACCACCGCCCGTTGCCCCTTCTCCTTCCCCTCCTTGACCCGCCGCCTGCCCGTTGCCATCAGCAATCGTCAGAAGATTTAAGTTCAGCGTGGCGCCTGTGTTCACGGACATGACTTCGACACCTGGGTTCATGGGCACGGGTGGGTTCACGGGCGGGGGAAAGGAGATAGAGCCGCCACCGTCGACAGTGATCGTCTGCCCAGTCCCGTCGATCGTCAGTGAATTCGCAATCGCCGGGAGCGTGCCGTTCGTGCCGAGCAAGATCTCGCCGCTGACGCTGAAACGAATCGTGTCAGTGCCGGTGCCCGCCATGCAGTCGCCGCCTGAAGTATCGGATTTGGCGTTGGCGTTGTCGATCGCCTCGCGCAGGGTGCAGAACCCGTTGCTGGAGGTGCTTGCCGGGTCGGTAAGGTTGTCGACCGTGATGATGGAGGTGGCGTGAAGGCTGCTTGTGGACAGCATCACGCTACACGGGAGAAGTATAGCGAGCAGCACCGTCATGAACTTGACCGACACCCGTGCGCCTGAAAAGCCGGTGAACTTTGAAACTGTGGAACGAAGAAGCGAGCAGACGGCAACCGCGATAGCGCTCATGAAGAGTCCCTCCCTTTTGGCAGCGGATAGGACTGTGCCTTCACTACGAGCCGCCGAGTGCCAAGCTGCTGTTAGCTGTCAGTGCATGAATTGTCAACCCACAGATGTTCCAAACGGGTGAAAAGGTAATATCAGGCGCGGCGGGCGGCTCGCCGAAAAAGTGTCTCTGAAGTGTCGGAGGCGAGCAAAGCCGATACGATGCGCGGGCTCCTCAATTTGGGAAACCCTCGCTTTTTCCTATCCGATAGGATGCGAGGTGATGCCGTTAGAACCCCTGACCACCAGCAATCTGATGGCTTTGGAGCGCTCAGGGGAGCGCTTTGCGTACCTGGGCACACCTTCAGAGCAGAGAAAAACGCGCGCGGTGAACGGACCTTCACCTTCATCCTCTCCCATTCTGGGAGAGGGGAAGTCGGGAAGGGCAGGCGGAACCTTGAGGCTCACTAACGGCTCGCCTATACTCGCGCAGCTGACGTATCCCGCCGCGTAGTCGTCGCCGAGGAATTCTATGCCGCGTATACAGGCTAAGAGTTTTCGCAGTCCGGAAGAGGTTCGGCGCTTTCCGCATGGGCGCATCGAAATCGTATCTCATAGCGAGACCATGGTCGGGCGGTTCTGGTTGGAGCCCGGGTGGCGCTGGTCGCGGGACGTCGGTCCAATCGCGCACACTCATTCATGCCAAATTCATCATCAGGGCGTCGTTCTCGGCGGGCGGCTCCACATTGAAAGCGATGCGGGCGATGCGTGTGAAGTCGGCGCCGACGACGTCTATGACATTCCGCCGGGTCACGATGCGTGGGTGGTCGGCGACGAGCCTTTCAAGGCAATCGAGTTCTCGAGCGCGCGCATCTTCGCGTTGCCGGCCGAAGGAGATCGCGTGCTGGCGGCGATGCTATGCACCGATATCGTGGACTCGACCGCGCATCTGAGGCGGCTTGGCGATTTTGCCTGGCGCGACCTGCTGCTCGAACATAATCGGCAGGTGCGGGAAGAGCTGAACCGTTTTCGAGGGCGCGAGATCCAGACCACTGGCGATGGATTCCTGGCGGTATTCGACGGTCCCGCGCGCGCGGTTCGATGCGCGCGGGCGATCGGTGCTTCGATCGCGCATCTTGGTATCGCGATTCGGGCCGGGGTTCATACCGGCGAGGTGGAGTTCATCGGCGACAACGTTCGCGGTCTCGCGGTGCATGAAACCGCGCGCGTCGCGGGAGTTGCGGCGGCGGGCGAGGTGCTGGTGTCGGCCACCACGAAGCATTTGCTCGCAGGATCGGAGCTCGCGTTTGAACCGGCGGGTGTCCATGAGCTCAAGGGGCTGGGTGAGGCGCGCGAGCTGTTCAGGCTGACGGGTTCCGGGTGAGTGCGGCGCGCAACACCTTCAATAAGGAGCGCGCGCAGCGCGCGACCTCAGAAACCGGAACCGGCTTCGCGTGTGGCGCGAAGCTGTCCGAGGCCCGTNNCCCCTCGCGTTGCTCAGGTCGTCGGGGTGACAGAAAATTACGGATTGCGTCGCGAACGATCCATGCAACCTAACCCCTAACCCCTTCCCGAGCGGGAAGGGGAACCAGAACGTATGAGAAAATTGTTGCGCGATTTTTGTAGAGGAGCCAGCTATGGAGAATTCGTCCGGTAAGCCGGTTGCGGTTGTTATTGGAGTTGGTCCGGGACTTGGCGCTTCGCTCGTCCGGCGCTTTACCAAGACCTACGCGGTCGCGATGCTTGCGCGCAATGCGGACTATTTGAAAGCGCTCGGTGACGAGGTGCGGAAAAGCGGGGCGACGGTGTGGGCTTCCAGTTGCGATGTCAGCGATGCCGCGCAGATAACCGAGGCGTTTCGCGCGATTCGCAAGAGTCTTGGCGAGCCTGAAGTGCTGCTCTACAACGCCGGCACCGGTAAATTCGGAGGCATCACTGAGATCACGCCCGAACAGTATGAGGCGGACTGGCGGGTCAATGCGTTCGGGGCGTTTGTCGCAGCAAAGGAAGTCGCGCCGGGCATGATTGCGCGGGGTCATGGCACGATGCTCTTCACCGGGGCGACGGCGGGCGTGAAGGCGGGGGCGAAGTCGGTCTCGTTTGGACCGGCGAAGTTCGCGATGCGCGGGCTGGCGCAATCGCTCGCGCGCGATCTTGGTCCGCGGGGTATTCACGTGGCGTGGATCAACGTCGATGGCAGTATCGACATCCCCGGGGCGCGCGGGCTGAAGCCCAGCCTGAAGGATGGTGATTTTCTCAAGCCCGAGGCGATCGCCGAGACCTACTGGCATCTGGCGCATCAGGATCCGAGCGCGTGGACGATGGAACTCGAGGTTCGCCCGTTCAAGGAGAAATTCTGATCTCCGGCTATGATGGCGGGCACGGCGGCCCGCCCCACTAACGGGCCGCCTATTATGTCGGGCGTTTTTCTGGCGGCATCATTGGGAGCGTGACCTTGAAGGTCATCCCTGCTTCCTTGGATGTGGCGCCCTTGACGCGATCGACGCCGCCGCGCGCTGCCCATAGGCGGCCGCCGTGCAGGGCGATGATTCGCTGGCATAGTACGAGGCCGAGGCCGGTGCCGGCGGGCTTGGTGGTGAAGAAGGGGGTGAACAGTTGTGAGAGCTGATCCTCCGGGATGCCGACGCCGCTGTCGCTCACCTCGACGCGCAGGAATTGGCGGCGACGGCCCTCCGCGGTCATCCTGAATTCGCGCTCGATCCTTGTATGCAGCCGGATGGTGCCCGATTCGCCGATTGCTTCCGCCGCATTCTTAATGAGGTTGAGGAAAGTTCGTTCCAACGCTCCCGTGTCGCCCACCACGTCGGGCAGGCTGGGATCGAAATCCTGCAGCACGGTGACGCCCTCGGGCGGCTGGGGAAAAAGCCCCGCCATCCGCATCGCCTGGTGCAGCACCATGTGGATGTTGACCGGCTCCTGCGCCAAGCGTTGCGGCCCGCTGACCATCAGGACCTGCTCGACCAGCGACGCGATCCGGTTGACGCCGTCGAGAATCACGCTGCAGTACTGTTGCGCGCGGCCGTCGTCGGGAAACATCCCGGCCATCAGCTCGGCGGCGCCCTTGATGCCGGTCAGTGGATTCTTGACCTCGTGCGCGAGGCCGGCGGGCGACAATCGCAGGCTCAGGTCGCCCGTGGTGGCGGCTTCGGCCGCGCCTTTTTCGTGGGACAGGTCGTGCAGCAATATAATGACGCCGCCGGGCCGCCCTTCGGCGTTGAGCAGTGGCGACACCTCGACCCGGACGGCCAGCTCGCGAGGGCCGGTCGCCAGGACTGTCTCCATGTCGCCAAGATCCTGACCGCTCTCGAGGCACGCCCCGGCCATCCGCCCCAACCAATCATTCTGACGCACCAGGTCGGCGACCGTGGCGGCGTTTACCTGGGAAACCCCGAGCATCGTCTCGGCGGCGGGATTGACGACCTGGGGTTCCATCGCGGGCGACAGCACGATGATGGCATCGGTCAGGCTGTCGATGATGTCGTGCCAGAGATTCAAATTTGGTCCCCGGTCAGTTTTTTCAGGGTCTGTTCGCGTAGTCAAAGTAACACAAAGGACTTCGTCGGTTGAAATTGACGTAACCAATATTTCCGCCATCCAGCATCAAGATTCGTGAGGATTCGCGTGGTTTATTTAACAATGTGATTTTTTGACATTAGACTTTTTAATGGCTTATCCACCGCAAACTGGTTGATCCCGGTCGTTTCGGTCGGTACGGTTGGGGTCACCTTCTCGGGGGAGAATGCGCACGACTAAGACTATCTATCGGGTGTTTGTTTCGCTGCTGGCGGCCCTAATTGTCGCCGGCTTGGCGTCCACTCGAGCAATCGCCCAGGATTTCGAGGGTCCCGATGCTTCGTCAGGGTCGTCGTTGCCGAGCTTGGGTGAGGGCAGCCGAGGATTCGAGCTCGAGACCCCTGCTGAAGCCGGCGCGCAGCCGATTCCGTCGTCTTACGTGCTCCCGCTCCCGCAGCCGGTTCCTCCCTTCCCGATTCTGCTTAATCGGTCAGTTCGTCGGTACGTTTCGGATTTCATGACTTCTCCTTATCATCTGCAGGATACGTTCGACCGTAGTCATCCATACCTGCAGGATATGGTTCGCGTCCTTCGAAGTTACGGACTCCCTGACGATTTGGTTTACCTGGCTTTCGCCGAAAGCGAATTTACCAAGCAAGGCAAGGGTCCGTGGCAGTTCAATAGCGACACGGCCAAGCGCTTCGGGCTGCGAATCGACAACTACGTTGACGAACGCCGCGACCCGGTAATGTCCACCAAGGCGGCGGCGGAGTATCTGGCGACCTTGCACGATGAGGCGGGCGACGATTGGCCGATGACGCTGGTCGCATGGAACAACGGTGACCGGGCCATCAATCGCTACTGGTCGCTACGCGGTCACAATATGGAGCGTTTCGGGAGCCGGCTGCCGCGACGGACCCGGGGGCTGATGGGCCGGTTCATGGCGGTCGCATACATCGCGCATCATGCGGACAGTTACGGCCTCACGCCGATCAAGCTCGACGATCCGCCGGCGTACGAGATGCTGCCGGTCACGGGTGGCACTCCGCTCAGCCGGGTGGCACTGAATCACGGAACGACGCTCGAGCATCTGCGCGAGCTGAACCCGGCCCTGCTGCGCGACGTCGTACCCCCGGACGAGCAGTCGTACAACGTCCGCATACCAGTGGCGTCGGCCAGCGCCGAACACGTCGAATTCTAGTTTCCAGTCTCTTTTCGCTCCCGTGCTGGGATCGGCAGTGGCCGGTCGCAGTGAATTCGTGATCCCACGCGGCGGCTGACCGGTTCAATCGCGGGCGGAAGGCGCGTATCCTTTCCTCCGCATGATTAGCGCGGATCAGGCTCTGCAAATCGTCCTCGAAAACGTGGCGCCGCTCGGCGTCGAGCGAATTCCAATTCTCGACGCGCTTGGCAGAGTGCTTGCCGAGCATATCAGTTCGTCGCGCGACATCCCGGGTTTCGATAACTCGGCGATGGATGGTTACGCTGTTCGGGCCGCCGATATCGTCAAAGCGTCGGAAACAAATCCGGTCAAGCTGGCGATCGTCGAGACTATCGGCGCCGGGCAGATGCCCATCCAGTCGGTGAGTGCCGGACAAGCGGTTCGCACGATGACCGGCGCGCCGATCGCGGACGGTGCCGACGCGATCATTCCGGTCGAACGGACTCGCGGCATCGGTGACACCGTCGAATTTCTCGCCTCGGTGGAGAAGGGTGCATTTATCCGGCCGCGCGGCGAAGATTTGCGCCTCGGCGAGCTGGTGATATCCGCAGGCAAACTGCTCACGCCTGCTGACCTTGGGATGCTGGCGTCGGTGAATCGCGCGATGGTCGAAGTGGTTCGACGCCCGCGCGTCGCGATCGTTGCCACCGGCGACGAACTGGTGGACGTCGATCAGCCGCCGATCGGCGCGCAGGTCGTCAACTCGAGCGCCTACGCTTTGGCCGGCGCGGTTCGCGAAGCCGGCGCCGAGGCCGTCATTCTCAAAGTCGCGCGCGACGATGCGCACGAGATTCGCGAACGTCTCGCCGAGGCGATGACGTTTGACGCAGTGCTCTCGACCGGTGGCGTCTCGGTGGGCCAGTTCGATCACGTCAAAGGCGCGCTCGACGAGCTTGGGATGCGCCAGCTATTTCACGGCGTCGCGCAGAAGCCGGGGCGTCCGCTCAAATTCGGCACTGTCGGCTACCGTCCGGTCTTTGGCCTGCCCGGCAATCCGGTATCGACGCTGGTCTGTTTTTATCTGTACGCCCGCCCCGCGCTCCTTAAGATGAGTGGGCGGCAGCGCGTTGGTTTGCCGCGGGTCAATGCGCGATGCGGTGTCGATATCAAAACCTCAAAAGACCTGACCGAGTTCGTGCGGGTCAAACTCGAGCGGGATGGGGACGGCTACAAGGCCACCCCGACCGGCAGCCAGGGGTCGGGGATTTTAAGTTCGCTGTCGCGCGCAGACGGTCTGCTGATCGGTCCGTCAACCGAGACGCTGCTGAAGGCGGGCGCTCACGCTACCGTATTGCTTCTGGGAGTGGACGGCGGAATGGGCGCGGTAACGGCCGACGATGCGCTGTTCGAGGGCCGGAACCATAGGTAGTGAATCACGATCGCTGCGACGGCGCCGAAGAGTGCGGCGCCGATTATCACCGCCGACAGTCTGAGCTGTAGTTTCAGGATGTTGAACGGCAGCAGGTAGAACGTGACCATGTCGATCTGAAAGTTTGCGTA
>PMOH01000422.1 GCA_003161515.1 Deltaproteobacteria bacterium | reverse complement strand
GTCAGCGTGCCCGAACGCGACACGACGCCGATGTCGCCCGGCTTGTGGATGTACCCCGGCATGATGCCGATTTTGCACTCACCCGGCGTGATGATTCCCGGGCAGTTGGGACCGATCAGACGCGACTTGCTGGCCGTCAAATAGGCTTTCACTTTGACCATGTCGAGCACCGGCACGCCTTCGGTAATGCAAATGACGAGTTCGATCCCCGCGGCCATCGCTTCGAGCATCGCGTCGGCGGCGAACGCCGGCGGCACGTAAATTACCGTCGCGTTGCATCCGGTCGCTTTGCGCGCCTGCTCGACCGTGTCGAAAATCGGGATGCCTTCGAAGTCGGTGCCGCCTTTGCCCGGCACCACGCCGCCGACCATCTTCGTGCCGTACTCTTTGCACGCGCGCGTGTGGAGCTGGCCCACAGCGCCGGTAATTCCCTGCGTCAGCACGCGGGTGTTCTTATCAACTAAAATGCTCATCTGGGGATCAAGCTCCGATTTCTTTCACGATGCGCTTGGCGGCGTCGGCCATGTCGCTGGCGGCAATCACCTTGATGCCCGAGTCGGCGAGAATTTTCTTGCCCTCGACGACGTTCGTGCCTTCCATCCTGACCACCAGCGGCACGTTGAGTTTCACCTGTTTCGCCGCCTCGACGACGCCCTGCGCGAGCACGTCGCATCGCATGATGCCGCCGAAGATGTTGATGAGCACGCCCTTCACGCGTTTGTCCGCGAGCAGGATGCGAAACGCCGCGGCGACTTTCTCTGTGCTCGCGCCGCCGCCGACGTCGAGAAAGTTGGCCGGCTCGGCGCCGTAAATCTTGACGATGTCCATCGTCGCCATCGCGAGGCCCGCGCCGTTCACCATGCATCCGATGTTGCCGTCGAGATGCACGTAGCTGAGGTCGTACTTCGCCGCCTCGGTCTCGGCCGGATCCTCCTCGTTGGCGTCGCGCAGCTCGCGGATATCCGGATGACGGAACAGCGCGTTGTCGTCGAACGACATTTTCGCATCCAGGCAGATGACGCGCCCGTCCTTCGTGACGACCAGCGGATTGATCTCGATGAGCGACGCGTCGGTCTCGACGAACGCGCGATAGAGCGACGCGAGCAGCGCTGCGAACTGGCCGACTTGTTTGTCCTTAAGTCCCAGTGAAAAGGCGATCTTGCGCGCCTGGAAACCTGACACGCCGAGCAGCGGACTGATTTGTTCAGTAAGAATTTTTTCTGGCGTCTTCGAGGCGACTTCCTCGATATCCATCCCGCCTTCGGTGCTTGCGATCACGGAAACCGTGCCGGCCTTCCGATCAACGAGCATCCCGAGGTAAAGCTCGCGAGCGACGTCGCTCGCCTCCTCTATATAGACACGCCGCACCACGCGGCCTTCAGGTCCCGTCTGATGCGTGACGAGCGGCTTTCCGAGCAGCTTCGCCGCGAAGTCGCGCACGTCGGGTGCCGCAGTCAGCAACTTGACGCCGCCAGCTTTGCCGCGGCCGCCCGCATGAATCTGCGCCTTGACCACCGCCTTCGGCTGCCCGAGCGCCGTGAACGCGGCCGCGGCCTCGTCCGGCGTGGTCGCGAACTTGCCATTGGGAACGGGAACGCCGAAGCGTCCGAGAATTTGCTTGGCTTGATATTCGTGGATGTTCATTCAGTTACCTTGCGCGCCCAATCATTTCATAAAGAGGTCGCGGAGCCACTTGATCGACGTCTGCCGCCCCACCGCGCCGATTGCCGTCGTCAGCGGAATCTCCTTGGGGCAGACCTCGACGCAGTTTTGCGCATTGCCACAGTCTGCGACTCCGCCTTCCGACATCATCGCGTCGAGCCGCTCGTCGAGGTTCATCTTGCCGGTCGGATGCTGGCTCATCAGGTACGCCTGCCCGATAACCGCGGCGCCCATGAATTTCGAATGCGAGTTAACCTGCGGGCATGCCTCGAGGCAGCATCCGCAAGTCATGCATCGCGAAAACAGGTACGCGAACTCCTGTACGTGCGGCGCGATTCGCGGACCCGGGCCGAGGTCGTAGGTCCCGTCGATTGGAATCCACGCGTGCGCCTTCATCAGCGCTTCGAACATCTTCGACCGATCGACCCACAAATCGCGGATCACCGGAAACTTCGACATCGGCTCGACCGTCACCGGGCCGCCCAGCCCTTCGGCGAGCTGCGAGCATCCCTGGCGCACGCGGCCGTTAATCACCATCGTGCACGATCCGCAAACTTCCTCGAGACAGTTGGCGTCAAAAACCACCGGCGCGACCCGCTTGCCTTGACGCGTCACCGGGTTGCGCCGAATCTCCATCAGCATCGAGATGATGTTGTGATGCGGCAGGTAGGGAATCTCGAACTCCTCGTAATACGGCTCCGAGTTCGGCGTTTCCTGGCGCTTGATTCTCAAGACTTGCGTCTGTTCTGGCACTGCGATGCTCTCCTGCTCGACCTACGCTGCCTTCGGCTCGCTGGCGGATTTCTCGACGTCGTAGCGCCGCGGCCGCGGCTTGATGAGGCTCACGTCAACCGGCTCCCAACTGAATCGCGGACCGTCCGACGACCACGCCGCCATAGTGGTCTTCATGAAATTCGCGTCGTCGCGTTCGGGAAAATCGGGCTTGAAGTGCGCGCCGCGCGATTCGTTGCGATTGAGCGCACCGAGCGTGACCGGCCGCGCGAGTTCGAGCATGTTCCATAGCTGCCGCACGAACAGCACTTCCTGGTTCGCCCACTTGCCCTTGTCGTTGAGCCCGATCCGGCCCCATCGCTCCTTGAACTCGAGCAACTTATCGTCGGTGGTCTTGAGCCGGTCATTGTAGCGCACGACGGTGACGTTCTCGGTCATGATCTCGCCGAGTTCGCGCCACAGCGCAAACGCATTCTCCGGACCGCTCATCTTGAAAATTTTGTCGAACGATTCACGCTGCCGCTTCAGCTCCTGATCGAAAATCGTCGAGCTGGCCGCGCTCTTGTGCGACTTGGCGTAGTTAATCATCGCCGGCTCCGCGATATTCCCGCCGTGCATACACGACAGCAGCGAGTTGGCGCCGAGCCGGTTGGCGCCGTGATATTGAAACTCGCACTCGCCCGCCGCGAACAAGCCCGGCACGTTGGTCTGCTGATTGTAATCGATCCACAGACCGCCCATCGAGTAATGCATCGCCGGGAAAATCTTCATCGGCACTTTGCGCGGATCCTGTCCGGCAAACTTCTCGTAGATCTCGAGCACGCCCGCGACCTTGCGATTCAGCTCCTCAGGATCGAGATGGCTCACGTCGAGGTAAACCAGCGGTTGGCCATCGACGCCCAGCTTCATATCGAACACAACTTTGTGAATCGCGCGGGTCGCGATGTCGCGCGGCACCAGGTTGCCGTACGCCGGGTACATCTCTTCGAGGAAGTACCACGGCTTGCTCTCGCGATAGGTCCACACGCGTCCGCCCTCGCCGCGAATCGATTCCGAGATGAGCCGGTACTTGTCCTCACCCTGCATCGCGGTCGGATGCACCTGGATGAACTCGCCGTTGGCGTAGGTCGCACCGGCCTGGTAGCAGGCACTGACCGCCGATCCCGTGTTCACCAATGACTGCGTCGATCGTCCGAAGACCAGTCCCGGCCCGCCAGTCGCGATCATCGTGGTATCGGCGGGAAACGCACGCATCTCGAGCGATCGCGTGTCGATCGCGACGATCCCGCGGCAGTCGCCCGACTCGTCCTGCACCAGGCTCAGCATCTCCCATCCTTCAAACTTGCGCACCAGCCCGGCCGACTCGTAGCGGCGGACCTGCTCGTCCAATGCGTACAGGAGTTGCTGGCCGGTGGTGGCGCCCGCGAACGCGGTGCGATGATGCTTGGTGCCGCCGAAGCGACGGAAGTCGAGTAGGCCTTCGGGCGTGCGATTGAACATCACGCCCATCCGATCGAACAGGTAGATGATCGACGGCGCCGCCTCGCACATCGCCTTGACCGGCGGCTGATGCGCGAGAAAATCGCCGCCGTAAATCGTGTCGTCAAAGTGAATCATCGGCGAGTCGCCTTCGCCCTTGGTATTGACCGCGCCGTTGATTCCGCCTTGCGCGCACACCGAATGCGATCGCTTGACCGGCACGATTGAGAACAGATCGACTTGCTCGCCCTGCTCCGCGAGTTTCATCGCCGCGGTCAATCCTGCCAGCCCGCCGCCTACAATTATGTGATGCCCTGGCATTTGGTTTTCTCCTCAGGCGGGTGTGCGAAACGCGACCAGAATCGCGACGCTGACCACTGCCAGCACGACGAACAACAATACGCATACTCGGTTCACGAGCGTTTGCGCTTTCGCGCCGACTGCTATTCCCCAGGTTATCGTGAAAGTGAAAATGCCGTTGGTCAGATGATAGACGCACGCCAGCGTGCCGACGATGTAGGTGGCGAGAATCAGCGGATTCATCATGAAATTATGCATCCGCATGTAGTCGGTCTCGACGCCGGTGGTGTAGAAGTACGCGCGGGTCGTCAGGACGTGGAAGCCGATGAACAGGAACGCGAGAATCCCGCTGATGCGCTGCAAAGTGTACTGGTAGTTGCGCTCGAAGGGGTAATCGTTCGGCTGCGCGGTAACGGTGATGACGATTCCGTAAATCGCATGGTAGAGAATTGGAATCCACAGGACCGTAGCTTCGACCGCGACCTGCAGCGGAATGTTGCGGGTGAACTCGGTCTCCTTCCACCAGACCGGCCCGCCCTTCAGCACGAATGCATTTTCGAAAATATGGAAAAATAAAAATCCGCCGATCGGAATAATTCCCGACAGCGAATGCAATCTGCGCAGCAGCCAGTGGCGCTGGTCCGCGGTCATTCCCGTAATCGCAGGCGCGGCAGCTGCTTCTGCTTCAGCCATAATCCTTTTCCTGAATCGCGCGCCCTACCCGGCCGCGATTACCTTGTCCATCGCCTCGACCAGTTCGCGCACGTGCCCGACCGAACTGTCGAACGCCGTCTTCTCGGCAGGAGTGAGCTGGATTTCCACCACGCGCTCGACGCCGCCCGCGCCGATAACGACCGGCACTCCCGCGAACAGTCCCTTCACTCCATATTCGCCATCAAGATACGCGGCGCACGGCAGCACCGACTTGCGATCGAGCATGTACGCCTCGACCATCTTGTAAACCGCGGTGCCCGCGGCGTAGTACGACGACGTTTTCATCAGCTCGACAATCTCGCCGCCACCGCCGCGCGTGCGCTTCTCGATTTCATCGAGCCGCTTCGCCGCGATCAGTTTCTCGATGGGCTGACCGCCGACTGTCGTGTAGCTGCGAATCGGCACCATGTCGTCGCCGTGCCCGCCGAGCACCATCGCAGAAACACTTTCAGTCGAGACACCGAGTTCGGACGCAAGGAAAGTGCGGTAGCGCGCGGAGTCGAGCACGCCCGCCTGTCCGACGATTCGCCCTTTCGCAAAACCGGTGACGCGCTTCAGTTGCGTGACCATCGCGTCGAGCGGATTGGTAACCGTGATCACGAAAGCACTGGGCGCGTGTTTCTTGATTGCGCTGCCGACGTCGGTCATCACCTTCGCGTTAATCTTGAGCAGGTCGTCGCGCGACATTCCGGGTTTGCGCGGCGATCCCGACGTGACGACGCAACAATCCGCGCCCTCGATCTGCTTGATATCGGTGGTGCCGATGACGTTGACGTCGATGCCGAGGACCGGCGCCGACTCCAACATGTCGAGCGCCTTGCCCTGCGGCAGCCCTTCGATAATGTCGTAGAGCACAATGTCGCCGAGTCCGCGCAGGAAGCACAGATGAGCGCACGTCGCGCCGACATTACCTGCCCCGATAAACGCAATTTTCTTCCGAGCCACGCTTTTGCTCCCGCTCTCGATATGAAGATTATCTTATATTCGCGTTTTTGTTAATGAGCAATACTTAAGTGATTCGGCGCGCCAAACGCTCCCCAAAACCGAGACGGCCCAACCACCAAGCGTGCGATAGATAGCAACGTTTATCGAGATTGTGAAGCAACCGGAGCGACCCGATATTGTCCGGATTGCAGTGGGGCGGGCCGCCGTGCCCGCCCTCTTCTAGAAGTACTTTAGAAGTAAGATGAATCATTTATGGTAGGCGTGGGCGCGGACGCCCGCGCGTCGATGGCGGGCACGGCGGCCCGCCCCACTACTTTTGAAATCAGGGCACTACCAACCGATCCAACTGCATCTTCAGGCGTGACGCAGCCATCGCGACAGCTCGCGAATCGTCGGGCGTTTGCCGTACATCAGAATTCCCGTCCGGTAGATTCGAGCGCTGACGAACGTCACTCCGGCGATTGTCGCGATCAACAAGGTTAATGACAGCGCCACTTGCCATAGCGGCGGATTGTGAACCGCAACCCGCTCGAACATCAGGATCGGAGAGCAGAACGGAAACATCGACGCCACCACCGAAGTCACCGAATCCGATTGTGTCGCCACCGGCAGAATCATTGCCGACGCCGCAATCAACGGCAGTACGACTACGAAGTTCCACTGTTGCGCCTCGTCGATCGAATTGAAGATAGCGCCGACGCCGGCGAAAATCGCGCTGTAGAGCAGGTAACCAAGCGAATAGAAGATCACGAAATAGACGACCAGCGATGGTCCCACGTCGAGCGCAGTCATCGCGGTGCGCAGATACAGGCTGTGATAAGCGCCGAATCCCGCCATCGACAGCCACAATCCAATCTGGGTCAGGCCGACGCTGCCGGTGCCGAGAATTTTCCCGGCCATCAGTTCCTGCGCGCTTGCCGCGCACATCAACACTTCGGTAATGCGCGAACTCTTCTCCTCCATGACCGAGCGCATCACCATCACGCCGTACGACAGCAGGGAAAACAGCATCACGAACATGAGAATGAACACGACTACGGCGCCGCGCAGTTCGTTATAGGTCGCCGACGTATTGCCGGCGCGGACGGCAGTGAGATCGACCGGCTGTAGAATCGCCGCGACGTCCACCGCGCTGCTCCCCTGATTCACCATGCGCTGCGCAGCGAACGCGTACGACAACGCGTCGCCGAGACGGCCGCGCAAGATAAAATCGCCCATACGGCGCGTCGTGAAGACGACGTGGCGCGAAGCGATCGCAGGGCCGTCGAGCCAGACGTAACCTTCGATGTTGCTGCGGTTGAGCTGGTCGTCGAGTTGCGCGCGCTCGGCCGCAGACGCGGGCGAGACCACCGAAGGTTCGTAGCGCGTGCCGTGCTGGCGCATCAATTCACCGCTCGTCAATTCCGCCAGTGGCCGATTATCCGACGCGATCACGACTCGCGCCGGCCGCTCGCTGTCGCGAATCATGCCGTTGGCTGCCGAACTGCTGATCAAGGAGGGCACGATGAGGAACGACGCCATCAGCACCGGAGTTACGAAGGTCGAGAGCAGAAACGATCGCGTCCTGACCCGCTCGAGGTATTCCCGCTTCGCGATGATCCAGACTTTTTTTATCGAGAACTCAGTCATGCTTGCCCGAAATTCGTTCGATGAAGATCTGTTCGAGCGACGGGTCCATCACCTGGAATCGGAGCACGCGCAACTGGCGCATCGCGGTCTGCAGCAGTTCCTGCGAGTCGGCGCCCGGCTTGAGCCGCAGCTCGGCGTGATTGCCGTAGTCATTCAACGAATCGACCAGCGGATTGCCGGCCAGGCACGAGCCATCGCCTTCGTAATCGATCTGCACGAAGCGGCGGCCGTTGCCGTTTTTGACCTCGCTGAGACTCCCTTGCAGCACCGCCTTGCCGCGATTGATAAGGCAGATCGAGTCGCACAGCCTTTCGACCTGGTCCATGCGATGGGTCGAGAACAGGATCGACTTCCCAGCCGCGCGAAGCCCAACCAGCACGTCCTTCAGCTGCATCGTGTTAACAGGATCGAGGCCGGCGAACGGCTCGTCCATCACGATGAGATCCGGATCGTGCAGCAGCGCTGCGATGAACTGGATCTTCTGCTGCATCCCCTTCGACAGCTCATCGACGCGGCGATCGACCCAGTCCGCGATGTCGAGGCGTTTGGTCCACGCGCGAGTTCGCTCCTTCGACTTGGCGATCGACAGTCCCGCCAGCTGTCCGAGGAAGACGAGATTCGCGCCCACCGTCATCCGGCGGTACAAGCCGCGTTCCTCGGGCAGATAGCCGACCCGCCGCAGCGCGCGACGACGCAGCGGTTCGCCGAAGAGTCGCACGACGCCCGAGTCGGGCGACGTGATCCCGATCATCATGCGGATGGTGCTGGTCTTGCCGGCGCCGTTGGGTCCAAGCAGTCCAAAGATGTGTGCGGGCGGAATCGAGAACGAGATCCCGTC
>PMOH01000117.1:2837-6688 GCA_003161515.1 Deltaproteobacteria bacterium | reverse complement strand
GAGCGCGCGCATCCCGCGTCCTTCGCGCCACGCCGCGAAGTACAGCGTGAGTCCGATCAGAAGGTCGGCAATCAGCGGCGGCGTCTCGACGATTACGCGAAAGCCGTTCGCCGTCGGCTCGATCAACTTGCCAATCCATCCCGACAGCCACAGCAGGTACACCGACCCGGGCGGATAGGCGTCAACCGGCAATCCTGGATCGTAAATTTTCGAGGGCCCCAGCGCGACCGCCAGCAATGCGCGATTGGTTTTCGCCCAGATGTCCCAGTAGAAGCCGGTGAAATGAAACAGCGCGGCAAACTTGATCGCCGTGATCGCTAGCATAAGGCCCGCCGCGATCATCCACGCTCCGTCCCCTGCTACGCGCGCCGGCCGCGATATCTCGACCATCCCCCAGAGCAACAGTCCCAGAATTACCAGGCCGCATACGACGCCCACTATGCGGACCGCGACATTCTCGTCCGGCCGATGCAGCTGATCCTTATATACGGCGCGGATTGCACGCAGATCGAACCTGACCGCGCCCATCGGCGGCGGACTCGTGACCTGGATCACTTTGATATTGCGAAATGACGCGCGCCCCGTATCCGGATAACCCGAAACCCCAAGTTGGCAGAGCAACTCAGTCGTATCGCCCCATCGATCTTCGATCAGAAAAAACGAAAGCGTCTGCCAGTCCGTAGTCCCTTGCAGATGATTCGAGATGAGCGCGATGCCGTCGAAGGTGCTGATCGCGATATTCGCGCCGCCCTCACCGGGCATCGCGCCTTCGACCCGCGCCTCGGCAGTGACGTGGTATATCCCCGGCCGCAGCATCAGCGCTTGATGCCAGCTCGAAAAGGTCCGGCTGTTATTCGCGATGCCGAGCACGCCGCCCGCAGTCGGCGAATAGGTCCACGAAAATTTGGTGAGCTTCTTGTCCGACGACAGCGCATACCAATCGGCTGGCGCGCCGTCGAAGCCGGACGCAAGCTCGCCGTTCTTCACGAGATTTGTCTGCGCGAAGGCGCACAGCGGCTCGCAGAGCCATGATGCGCACAGTGCGATCGCCACTACCGCAATGATTCGCCGCATTAGTTCAGGTCAGTCGATGCCCGGGGAATACCGGTCCATGCGCATCCAATCAATTGTCGATAACCGGATGCAAGCCCTGCTGCGTTTTTGACCTGCGCCGATTAGGATGTTGCCGCAACCGATCGAAACCTGGGGAGGGATTTTCGATGGCAGGATGGAAATCACGCGGCGCCGCTCTGACGATTTTCGCGATACTGTTCGGACTGCTCGCGATATCCAATTTCTCCAAGCCATTCTCGCACGACCCCGGCATCGGCTTCGTATTCATGGGCGTCAGGCTGAAGGGCACCGGCAACGCCATCATGGGTCCGCTGTTCGGGCTCTGCCTCGCGATCTACGCATACGGCATCTGGGCCATGCGCCGATTCGCGCTGCCGGTCGCGTATATCTACACCGCGTGGGTGATCGTCAACATGGTTCTGTACAGCATGAAGAACCGCTCCGAGCCGCATCCATCACTCATCTTTACGATTGCCGCAACCGCGATCGGCATTGGCGTCCCGCTCGCGACCGCGATTATTCTGTCCCGCCGTCAGAACGATCTCACCTGACCGAGCGAGTGACCTGCGATGCCAAAAAAATCACGCGGCGCGACACTGACCATTCTCGCGATACTGCTCGCACTGATGGTGCTCTCCAACTTGCACAAGCCCTTCGCGCATCATCCCGGCGAAGGCTTCGTCTTCTTCGGTACGCGCCTGTCGGGCACCGCCAATAAGATAGTCGCTCCGATCTTCGCCGCCTTTCTCGCCGTGTACGTGTATGGAATCCTCGCGATGCGCAAATTTGCGCTGCCCCTCGGAATTTTCTACGCCGCGTATGTGATTCTCAACATGCTGCTCTTCGTCATCAAGTATCACGGCACCGCGGTGACGCAGGAACATTCATGGGCCTACCTGATCCCCTACCCTTTCGTCGCGATCGGCGTCTCGTCGGGCGCAGCCTGGCTGCTCTATCGGCGCAGAGACGAGTTACAATGAGAGAGTGAAACTTTTCGACTCCTCCCGCGGACGCGCGCTCGAAGATTTCCGCGCGTACGCGTCCGAGCGCGCGATTGCATTCAGTGATCTTGAAGCGATCGACGAGAATGCTCGCCGCCTCTCAATTCTTGATCCGCTCGTCGCTGAAAAACGTTTCGCATACATCGGCGAGTCGGATCATTTCATTCACGAAAAATATGGGTACCGCCTCGCGATGCTGAAATATCTCGCGACGCGCGGGTTCACCCATCTCGGCGAGGAACTCGGCGCTTCAGACGGGATGCGAATCGCTCGCTATATGGAGACCGGCGACGAATCGCAGCTAGACCGCGTGACGATCTACGGCTATTCCGGCGCATCGCGTACCGACCGCGACGACACTCCAACCGGAATCTTGCGCGCCAGCTTTGGCGACGCGTACCCGACCGCGCTATTCGCCGCCGAGCAGAAACGATTCGCGCACGGCCTGCGCAAAATCGGCGTGCGATTCTTCGGCTTCGATATCGATCCACTGCCAGGCGGCGGCTACGAAGACCTCGCCGAAATTTTGGATTCCATGCCAGCCGATGCGACCGTTGCTCGAATCCGTAACGCCATCCAGCGTATACCGGGCGAAACTATCGACGAGGAAATCGCGCGGCTCGACGATGCGCTGAAACTGATCGAGGCCGACGCCCCGGATGCTCTGCGCCACTCCGCGACCTGCCTGCGCGACAGTTTCAAATACGTCAGCATCACTTACCCCGCGAAGACCTTCGATGCGCTCAATCCGGGGATGGCTTTTCGCGAGCGCTACATGCATCGCCAGGTCGATCGGATGCTGGGGCAAATGCGCGCGGATGAAAAGCTCGCGCTGATGAGTCACAACATGCACCTGTGCCGCGCGCCCGACGCGGTCGCCGGAATCGACGCCAGTGCGGGACCTGGCGGAAAAACCGATCCGCCGCTCGGAGCGTGGCTTGCAGCGCGCTATCCAGCCGAGATTTTTTCAGTGTGGATGCTAATCGGCCGCGGCCGTGACTCGCAGCCGTTCCCAACGCTGTCGAAAGAAATAAAAGAAAAGCGTGGAACCCTCAACGCACTGCTCGGCGAAATTGGCGACTGTTTCATATTGCCAATCGACCCAAGCGACGAGCGTGCACGGCTTCTGACTGAAAACATCGAAATCACGCACGACGGCAACGGCGGCGTCCGCACTGCGATCGCCCGCCAGGCCGACGCAATATTTTTCGTGCGCAACGTGACCTCACTGCGGGCATAGAGTCTGGCCAGACCTCGCAGTAGAATCAGCGATAGTCGCAAAGGCTCTCGGCGAGGTGCTCAGATGAAACGATCGCGCGATGGATCGATCATTGGACGACGTGAGTTTTTGAAACGTGGCGTGCTCGCCGGCGTGAGCGTATCGATCCTGCCGCTGGCCGGCAGTGCGAGCGCGGCGATCGAAGCGGCTGCTCCGCGAGTCCGCCGCTACTCGACCCTTGGCCGCACCGGTCTCAAGATTTCCGACATCTCATTCGGCGCCAGCCGCCTGACTTCCGGCAATGAAGACCTGGTCCGTCACGCGTTCGATTGCGGCGTCAACTACTTCGACACGGCCGACTCTTACACCGACGGCGAATCCGAAACCACTATCGGCAACGCGCTCAAAGGCAAGCGCGACAAGGTCTTCCTGACGTCGAAGCAGATGGCTCAGGCGGACGACAAGCGCGATGCGATGATGCAGACGTTGGAGGGCAGCCTGCGCCGGCTACAGACCGATCACGTTGACGTGTACTTCAACCACGCGGTCAACGATCC
>PMOH01000117.1:2435-2728 GCA_003161515.1 Deltaproteobacteria bacterium | reverse complement strand
CGCTTCACCCGCGGCTTCGATTTCGTCGCGCGACAACCTGAATTGCCGCGGCTGATGGCGAAGGCCAAACAGCACGGCGTCGGTGTGGTCGTGATGAAGACCCTGATGGGCGCGCGCTTGAACGATATGCGTCCGTACGAATCCGGCGGCGCGACCTTCTCGCAGGCGGCGTTTCGATGGGTCCTGTCGAATCAAAACGTGGACGCGCTGATCGTCTCGATGACCAGCCAACCAATGATCGACGAATACCTGGGCGCGTCGGGAGCGCGTGCGACCGCCGCGAGTGACCTGCC
>PMOH01000117.1:0-2379 GCA_003161515.1 Deltaproteobacteria bacterium | reverse complement strand
CGAAGCCGTGCGCAGGAGCGTGTCCACACGGAATCGCGACGGACATCTTGCTCGCTCCGACTCATCGCATGCTCGCGACGTAATCGTTCGGTATTGTTCCGGTCTCAGTGGGGCGGGCCGCCGTGCCCGCCCTCTTCTCAAGATTGCGGTTGCACGCCGCAGGTCAGAATGGAATGCGCGCGGTCAACACCACGTTGTGGTTGTAGCCGCGATGATTCGTCACCGCGACCTGAACGCCCCCGCCGAAAGTCAGCCCGATGCGGTCATGAATCGGTATCCGCCCGATCAGCAGCCCGGGCGTCAAATAGAGTGTGCTGTGTCCCGTGTCGGTGCCGTACGACTGCCAGGTGTAGTTGGTCTCGAACTCCGGCCAGAAGTATTTGAATAGCCGATACTGGAAAGCGGTATTCCACATCAGCGGCATCCCGAGCCGATCGAGGCCGCCGCTGGGAAACGCGACTCCCACCGTCGATTGTACGTCGAAATCGCCGAAGCCTTTGCCGGCCGCAATCGTCGGCGTGAAGAGCGAGTGTCCATTGCCATTGACGTTGGAGCCGGTCGGCACAGTGAACCCCATGAAGGCGGTGACGATGTAGTTGCCGTTCTCTTCATTCGCGGACAGCAGCCGATACTTGACCAGGAACGGCCAATCGCCGAAGCCGTCGGTGTTGCGCGGCATGTTGCGCTTGAGGAACCCCGGGATTCCGACGATGACTTCGGTGTTTTGAAACGGGATCAGCTCAATTCCCTTGCCACCGCCAAAGTTGTCGGTCGCAAGCCCGTCGCGCGACGACTGGAAGAACTGATCGTAGCGCACCTCCTCTTCCAAACGCGGCGTGACCGTCACCAGCGGCGTGACCCAATGCGGCTGTTCGCTCTGGATTTGTGTTACGCGCGGAAACCAGTTTGTGAAATAATTCTCGATGGCGGACCCGAACTCCGAAACGCTCTGTGCGTGGCACGGCGTGGCGATAGTGAGCGCGAGAGCGAGGATGATTGCGGCAGCTCCGGGGATTTTCATAGTAGCGAACGATATGCCATGTTAAGAGCGGGATGACAAGTATTATGGCATCGATCGGCAACGCCCTGGTCCAGGCGCGAACGGCGCGGTCTCTTACCCAGACCGAGCTGGCGCGCCGCGCGGGAATTTCGCGCCAGGCGTTGGGCGCGATCGAGTCCGGCGCCTACCATCCCGGCGTCGCAATCGCGATCCGCATCGCGCGCGAGCTTGGCACCACCGTGGAAGCGCTGTTCGGCGAGCAAACTGATGAAGCCTCGACGCTGGTCGAGGCGAGTTGGTGCGGCGACGCCCGCCGCCGCAGCGCCGCGCAATCTCGCGTGATGCTCGCGCGCGTGCGCGGCAAAGTCGTCGCCGTGGCGCAAGCGGCGGCCCATCTCACGCTCGCACCGGCAGCCGGCGTGCTGCAACGCGCCCGGCGCAATCGCGCGGACGTCGCGACGTTTCAGTTGCCCGACGAAATCGACTCGACCCTGCTGATGTCGGGATGCGACCCCGCCGCCGCCATCCTGGTGGACTGGCTTGCGCGCCGGCGGTCGCCGGTTCGCGCAGTTGCGCTTCCATGCTCGAGCCGCGACGCCCTGCGAGCCCTATCCGACGGCCGCGCGCACGTCGCCGGCGTGCATCTTCGAGATCAAAAGAGCGGCGAGTACAACCTGGCGTCAATCCGCCGCGCCTTGGGCCATCGCCGTTCGATCGTCGTGAACTTTGCGCGATGGGAATTGGGCCTCGCGACCGCGCCCGGCAATCCGCTCGCCATCCGCGGTTTTGCCGACCTTGCACGACCGGGCTTGAGAATCGTGAACCGCGAAGACGGCTCTGGCGCGCGCTCTGCCCTCGACCACGCGCTCGGCGATCTCGGTATCGACGCCGATCGCCTCACCGGTTATCAGTTCGAAGTGCGTGGTCATCTCGAAGTCGCCGCCGCAATTGCTGCGGGGCTGGCCGACGCCGGCGTCACCATCAGGCTGGGTGCCGACGCCTACGGACTGCACTTCCTTCCACATCAGGATGAGCGCTACGACCTGGTGTTCATGGAGCAGGACGCCAGTACTCCGCCGATCAAAGCGATGCTCGACAGTTTGAACTCCGGCCGCTTCGCGCGCGAAATCAGCCAGCTATGCGCCTACGACACCGCCCAAATGGGCCAGCCCGTTAGCATCTGATCTATCGTTCCCCTTCCAGCTTGTGAATTTCCGCTAATTCTCGACCCCCTCCAGCGTAAGAATTCGCGAGTTCGTAACAATCGTCTCATCATGTCGTAACGGCGCCTCTTTAGTTTGCCCGTGCCGCGGAGGGAGGACGCCGATTCCGTGCATTAAACAGGTCTTTAGCGTCTTGGCACGCTCTCGCCGAATACA
>PMOH01000138.1 GCA_003161515.1 Deltaproteobacteria bacterium | reverse complement strand
CGCAGTTGTTCGCCGTCGCCGGCCTCGCGAATGATATAAGTCTTGGCGCCGGTTTCGGTCGAGAGCGTGTGCAGAGTCTCGGCGTCAACATGCTCCATGTCGTCGCCGCCCAGCACGAACGGTCCGATCGAAACCGAAACTCCGCTGCTACCGTTCGGATCGCCGATTCCGATCGAGTACACCAGCACGCCCATTCGCCGCGCCTGTGCGACGACGTCATTGACCGTGGACGCGCTGGTGTTGTCCATTCCGTCGGTGACGACCAGCAGCGCTTTCTTGTCGTAGCGCCCGCGCTGCACCATCTGCAGGCCCTGCATGATCACGTCGAACAACGCAGTCTGCCCGTATGCGTGCAGCAACGCGAGCCGGCGCATCACGAGATCGTGATTCTCCGTAAACGGCTGCAGCAGGAACGGATGGCTGGAGAACGCGAACAGGAACACGTCGTCCTTGTCATTCAGGTCGCGCAGGAATTGTGCGATCGCGGCGCGCGCCTGCGGAATTTTGGGCGTCATGCTGCCCGAGGTATCCACCAGGATGCCGACCGAAACCGGAGTGTTGAGGTCCTGCCGAAAAAATTCGATCGGGCGCTGCTGCCCGTCCATGTAAAGTTTGAAATCGCCCTTCTGCAAGCCGGTGACGTAGGTGCCGCTCGGCTCGGTGACGGTCACGGTGACTTGTTCGTAACCCGGCTGCTGGCGCAGCTCGCGCGTCGGCAGCACCAGCTCCTGGCTGCCCTGCGGAACTGTCGGCGGGATGTTGAGCGAGTCGCCGCCCTGCTTCGCCGGCATCGTCGGCATCGACGGCAACTCGAGCGTCGATGTTTCTTTGCCCTGGCTATGCGGAATAACCAGCGGCAGCGGCGCCGAAGGTGGCGGCGGCGGATTTGCCATACCCTGCTGCAACTGCGCCTGCGCCGCTGCGGTCCGCACTCCGCCGAGCATCATCACGAGCGCGATCACAATGACGGTGAGTCCGGTAATAAAGCTGCGTCGCATGGCTGGAGTCGTTGTTGTCATCTCAATCCGAGCGCCGCGTCGAAGCGGCCTTTATATCTAATGATCCTATTTGCTCCGGCCTTGAGCAAGCCGGACACTTTTCCGGCCCTGAATAGCGATCCTCTCACAGTTTGGACGAATTCGCCGAAGCAAAGTTTCAGGCGCGACCGCGTTGGGTATCCCGGAAACCTTAGCGATTGTTAATCTTGCGCAACGATGGTTCAGCACCGAGCCAAAGTTTCTTGTCAGGCGTTCTGGATTCGTCGTAACTTGATTGACCATCGCGGCGCCGGACCGCCGCTTCCAGACCCGCCCGAGCAAGGAGAAATCATGAAGTTCGGAATTTTTATGGCCCCGTTCCACCGCGTCGGCGAAAACCCAACGCTCTGCTTCGAACGCGACCTGCAGCTGATCGAATGGCTCGACCAGCTCGGCTACGAAGAAGCGTTCATCGGCGAGCATCATTCGTCGGGATGGGAAATAATTTCGTCGCCCGAGATTTTCATGGCGGTCGCCGCGGCCCGCACCCGGCACATCATGCTCGGATCCGGCGTCGTCAGCATCCCCTATCATCACCCGTTCCACGTCGCGAATCGATTCAGTCTGCTCGACCATCTGACGCGCGGGCGCGTGATGCTCGGATGCGGTCCCGGCGCGCTGGCGGCCGACGCGCACATGCAGGGAATCGATTCGACCACGCAGCGCAAGTGGATGGTCGAAGGCGTTAGCGCGATCCTGCGGCTGTTCAACGAGCAGGGAAAAATTTCGATCGATGGATCGTACTTCAAGCTGGTCGATGCGCATCTGCAGGTGAAGCCGTTTCAGCAGCCGCATATGCCGATATTCGTCGCGAGCACGATTTCGCCGTCGGGGATGGTCGCGGCGGGACAGCTCGGATGTGGCGTGCTGTCGGTCGCGTCGTACGCGCCCGGCGGTCTGGACGATCTGATGAAGCGATGGGCGATGGCGGAAGAGTCGGCGGCCGAGAACAACAAGACGGTCGATCGCAAAAACTGGCGGATGGTTTTCCCGATTCATCTCGCCGAGACCCGCGAACAGGCGATGAACGATATTCGCGACGGCGCCAACGCGTGGATTCGCGAATACTTTATCGACACGCTCGGCGCGCGCCTGCAGTTCGAGGAGTATCCGAATCAGCCGGTCGAAGAGATGAACATCGATCGGATGAATGGGCGCGGCGGTATTTTCGTGGGAACACCCGACGACGCGATCGCGAGGATCAAGGAACTGCAGCAGGCGACCGGCGGCTTCGGCGGCATCCTGGGGCTCGCGCACGAGTGGACCACGCGCGAAAAGACGCTGCGCTCGTACGAGCTGTTCGCGCGCTACGTCGCCCCGCAATTCCAGGGCGCAGTCACCGAAGGCGTCAAATACTCGAACGAATGGGCGCGCGAAAATCGCGATCTGATGTTCACCAAGGCGGTCACAGGAATCCTGACCGCAGTGCAGGACTACGCGCAGCACAAATCCGACAAAGGCGAGCCGGTCCCCGAGATGATGACGCAGCCGATAACCCGCGTCCGCCCGTAGCGTATGCCGGAGAGTTGGGAGGACAGATTCGAGTCGCTGCGCGCGAGCCGGGTGCTCACGCATAACGCCGACTACCTGGAGTTCCTGGTCAGCAAAGTGTGGCGAATTGACCGGCAACCGCTGAAGATCGCGGAATTCGGATGCGGCTACGGCCGCTTCGCCTCGATGCTCTTGCCGCTGGTCGCGAGCGGAAGCTCGTACACTGGTTTCGATTCCGCGGCCGCGCTCGTTTCCAAGGGGAAAGAGATTTTTGCGGAATCGCCTTACAGGATCTCTTTCGTACGCGGCGACGTGTGTCACGCTCCACTGCGCGACGGCCATTTCGACGTGACGATCGCTCATCTCGTTCTGATGCACTCGCCCGATCCTGAGAGGGTGCTGCGCGAGATGATGCGCGTGACTCGGCCCCGCGGAATGCTGATCACGTGCGACGCAAATCGCAACGGAAACAATGCGCTGCTCCACATCGACGAAGCTAACGAGCAGGAAAATAGTCATCCGGAGCTTTTCCAGGCCGTCAATCGCAGCATTCGGCGCGACACCGGCGTCGACTACAACATCGGGATGAAAATGCCTGTCATGATGCATCGCCTGGGACTCGAGAATGTGCAGACCCGCATGAGTGACTCGGTCGTACTCATTTTTCCGCCAATCGATACGCCGGAGAAAGAGCAACTCTTTCGCGCGATGTGCAGCGAGGGACTTGGCTATCAGCCTACGGACGAGACGGAGATCAAGCGCTGGCGTCAGAAAATGGTGGAACGCGGCGTCTCGCGCGAGACGGCTGACGCGGAAATCAAGCGGGAGCTGGATCGCGATTTCCTGCATAAGGGGATGAATTACCACACCGTCTCCGCGTGCGCGTTTACCTTCAGTTTCGGGACGGTGCCTCATGAGCGATGACGTTCCGTTCGCGAAGCGGCGCCGCGAGATGCTCGATCGCGCGGTCGCGATTTTCTCGGCCGATGCGCGCTTCCTCGCGGGATGGCTGGAAGGAAGTCTCGCCGACGGTTCCGCGGACGCGTATTCGGA
>PMOH01000412.1 GCA_003161515.1 Deltaproteobacteria bacterium | reverse complement strand
GGGGAGGAACGGGCCTCGGACAGCTGCGCGCAGGCGAAGCCGGTTCCGGTTTTGAAATCGCGCAGCGCTCCAAATTGTGGAAACAAGGACATCACTCATCTCTAATCAAGCGCCAATTCGGAACACCGGCACTTCGAATTCTGCGCGGTACTGCCCTGCTTTCGCGCTCAATCGCCACACGATTCGGCTCTTCGGGTTCGAATCGTCGGTCGGACGGCAGTCGGGCGCAATCATGAACGCGACTGGAATCGATCCGGCCGAGTCGCTCATCGATGTTTGCCCACTGCGCCACAACGTCCGATCCCAGACCGTGAGGCTGTGCCAGAAGCCCCGCGTTGTGCGCTTGATGCATTCGAGTTCGAGTCCGACTTGCTCTCCGGGCGGCAAAGGTTTGTCGATATGAATCGCGCCGGTAAGTGCGCCGCCGATTTGTCCCGGCATCTGCGTCATCACGAACTGCGACTCGCCGTATTCGCGCACGCGACGCCGCATGCGCATCGCCCAAGTCAGCATGACGACGCCGATCAGCGGGAAAATCAAAGACGGTATCGCGAAGTAGTCGGCGCCGCGGAGCGCGCGATGCGGCACGATGAGAAGAATCGGGAACGTCGCGACGCACCATGCGATCGCGATGATCATCAGCCGGTTCGCGTCACGCCGCGCGGAAGTGCGGACCTCGCCGGAAGCCCAGTCCGCGCGCCACATCCAAGGGGCCCCCGGATTCGCCGCGCTCAACTGCTCGGAGGGATCGACGGCGCGTGCGTGGAATCGCACCCACCAATTGGCGCCGCCAGCGGCACCTCCGCACGCCAGCGCTATCGAGAAAGCGAGCAGCGCTTGCTCCCATCGCCCCTCGCGCGCGCGAGTGATCGCGACCGTCGCGGCGAGAAGTGCGGCGAGGGAAAGCGGAGGGCCGAGAAATTTGACGATGCTGAGAACGAACCGCGACGGATTCGTTTTCACTTTTCACTTGAGCGCGGCGAGCCGCTCGAAGAAATCCGGGAAGGTCTTGGCGACACATCCGGGATCCTTAATCTGCACGCCGCCGAGTTTCAGACCCGTCACCGCGAAACTCATCGCGATGCGATGGTCGTCGTAGGTCTCGATGGCCGCCGGATGCATCGTCGATGGCGCAATCTCGAGTCCGTCTGTATTTTCGACCACCGTTGCGCCCAGCCGCCGCAGTTCGGTGGCGAGCGCGCGGATACGATCGCTCTCATGATGTCGAATAAAAGCGACGTTGCGGATAACCGTCGGCGACGACGCGAACGGCGCGATCGCTGCGAGCGTCGCGACCATGTCGGGCATGGAATTCATCGCAACATCGACCCCGGTGAGCTTCCCGGTGCCTGCAACCTCGACGTGATCGGGATGCCACACGACGCGCGCGCCCATCTGCTGCAGCACGCCGAGAAATGCGAGGTCGCCCTGCACCGAGCTCGAGGTCAGTCCCTCGATTCGCACCGTGCCACCGATCAGAGCCGCCGCCGCCGCGAAATAGCTCGCGCTCGACGCGTCCGGCTCGACCACAAATCGTTGCGCTCGATACCACTGTCCGCCGGGCACCACGATCGTTTCGCCTTCGACCGTGTGATGCGCGCCCCACACTTCCATCAGCCGGAGAGTCATGTCGATGAAAGGCCGCGCGGCGTCGCCGATCACCCGCAGCTTGAGGCCGGACTTCCAAATCGGCGCCGGCATCAGCATCGCCGACACGAACTGCGACGACGCGCGCGCATCGACCGACGTCTCGCCGCCTTCGAAGCGCGCGTGCGACGCATCGACGATCACCGGTGGACAGTTGTTGTTGCGCTCGCTGTACACGCTCGCGCCGAGGCGCTGCATCGCGTCGAGCTGCGGCCCGATCGGGCGTTGACGCATCCGCTGATTCCCGTCGATGAGGAAACGCCCCTCGCCCAGCGTGACCATCGCGACGATGAATCGCATCACGGTGCCGGCGCCGCCGACGAAGATTTCGCCGCCATGCGCCGGGATCGTTCCGCCGCGCCCGCTGACCGTGATCCGGCGCGCCGTCTCGTCGATCTCGACGGTGAATCCCATCACCCGCAGCGCGTCGCTCATGTAGCGGGTGTCGTCGCTGAGCAGCACCGACTCGAGCACCGAGCGTCCCTGCGCCAGCGCGGCCAGCACCATCGCGCGATTCGTGATGCTCTTGGAGCCGGGCAGCACGACGCGGGCGTCGAGCGGTCGAGTCAGCGGAAATATCTCGATGGTTTCAGTATCCATTCCAATCAAATGCCAGAGTAACCGCCCGCATTGACACGTCACAAGCATGCTGGCCGGCGTTGGCCCGCTTTGCGGGGTAGTTGCCTCGTACTCGACGCTACGATTACAGTATCGAAAGTTACTGGCAGTAGGCTCAGGGGAGGTCGAAGGCCATGAGACTCATCAAGTTGATCGTACCGGCCGCGATGTTCGCGGCACTGGCATTATTCGCGCCACATGCTGACGCGCAAACCATGGGCGAGTATGCCACCACGGTCGGAGTCGCGAGTGGCGACGGCGCTTCACTTGGCAGCTCGGACAGTGGAGGCTCACGGACCTGGGGCGCCAGCTCGTTAGGCGGCAGTTTTGAAGAGAGGGCCGGCGGCGCATCATCTTCGGGAGCCGCGGGGTTCGATTCGCGCGCCGGCTCGGATTCGGGCTCGCGATTCCCGACAGAGTCACGGCTTAGCGATTCGGGGGAAAGATTCGGCGATTCAGCCGGCAGGTTTGCCGATACCGATCGATTCGGGCAGAGCCAATTTCAGGACCAGGATCGGTTTCCGTCCAGCGCGTTCAACGATAACAAGATGGGGCTGGATACCACCTACAACTCGAAGTAAGGCCGACGCGACTGGACTAACTTCGCAGTTCGGCATTGCGACGTAGCCGCTCCTTGCTCGCCGCCGGCCAGACGTCGTCAATCTTGTAGGCCGTTTCGAACGCGGTCGCACCGTCCGGAAGTCGCACCCAAGGCAGCTTGCTCCGCGTGAACATGTGGACGTCGGGGGTCACCGCGTCGGGATTGTCGAGCGTCCCTGCGCGAACGAACAAGGCTTCTCCGCCGGGCGCGACCGCATAGCGGCTCCATACGTAAGTGCCGCATTTGCCGCAGAAGAACGCTTCGTGATCCTTGCCGGTGCCACCCCTAAGCACGATTGATTTCGGAGTTGCACCGCTCGCTTCCACGAACTTCTTCTCGATCCAGATATTGATCACAAAGCCACTGCCGGTGACGCGCTGGCAATCGCGGCAATGACACGCATGAACGATAAGTGGGCTATTGGCCAGTTTGTAGCGGATAGCGCCGCATGAACATCCACCTTCGAGACTCATAGGACTCTCCTAATAACTCGATTTGTGGGACTGCCTTGACTTGGTGGGAGACCTATCAAGGCAGTCCCGGGCTTCTAGCTACTCTTCCTGATGACACACGGCTTCGATGTTGTTGCCGTCGGGATCCTTCACGAACCCGCCATAGTAGTTCGCGTGATACTCGGGCCGGAGACCAGGCTTGCCATTGTCCTTGCCACCGGCTGGCAGCGCTGCGGCATAGAATGCCTTGACCGCAGCGCGGTCCTTCGCCGCGAATGCGATATGCACGGGTCCGTTCCCTTCGCCCTTGGCCAACCACAAGGCCGGCGCGTCCTTGGGGCCGAAGCCGAGCATTCCGTCGGCGTCGTACTGCACGCTGAATCCCAGCGGCGCCAGCGCGGCAGTGTAGAAGCGCTTGCTCGAGTTGAGGTCCTTCACCTTTACCATGATGTGATCAAACATAACTCTCTCCTTGTCGTGAGTGTTCGTTCTTCGATCTGTTTAAGTCTTAGTGGCGACCGCGCCACGCCGGCATATCCGCGAGCATCGCGCGCGCCATCGCATCCGCCGCGGCTGGTGTGACGCCCTGCGACTCCACGTAGAAGCGCACGTTGGTCTCCAGCACCTTGTCGAACGGAAGCAGCTCGCCGCGCGCGTCAGTGCAATGCCGGCAGTAGGGACGCGTCACGTCACCGAGCGCGAAGTCTTCGGGCTTCTCCATCGGCATTCCGCATGAACCACAAGCGGGACATTTCTCAGCCATAGTCTTATCTCCTTCTTAGGGTTTCACCAGAGCCATAAAATGATTCACCAGTGAATCTCCTTTCTCCGCGATAACCGAATCACCGGTAGCGAATAGATCCCGATTGACAAGGTAGTGATGCACCAGTCCTATCCAGGTGTTGAACAGCAGAGCGCGATCAATCTTGCGCGCGCGGCCCGCCTTGCGCTCGCGTTCCAGCGCCTGGAACAGCTCATAGGACACAGCCGCGTGCAACAGCATAAGAGTGCTGCGCACCTTCGGCGGCAGCATAGGAGCCTCGGTTACCAGCCGCGCGTAGAAGGGTTCGAGTTCGGCTAGCACTCGCAGATGCGCCTGAAGCACTGCGCGCAGTCCAAGGTCACGCTCGAAGGCTTGCCGGAACTCAGCCGACAGCCGGCGCCCGAACTCGTCGATCACCGCGATCACCAGTTCGTCGCGCGTCGGGAAATGAAGGAACACGACGCCATGCGACATCCGCACCGATTTGGCGACCTCGGCAGTGGTGGTCCCCGCGATGCCGTTACGCGCGAACAGCGCCATGGCCGCGTTGACCAACCGGTCGCGCGTCACCACCTTCTGTTCCTGTCTGGTCGCTGGCTGCATCTTTCTCAGGGCGCTCGTTCGCTGAGTATCTACTCAGTGAGTATATGCTCATCTAACGGCGATTGTGTCAAGTGGTCAAAACGCGTCGGTCCGTCTTCCGAGTTGTCCGTGGGAGGCCGCTTGATATAATCGCGCCGAAAATGAGGGCGTAAGCATCAAGCCATGGAAGCTGAAACCAGGTACGCCAGGAGTGGCGACGTTCATATCGCGTACCGAGTTTTCGGCGACGGCCCCCGCGATATTATCCTGGTACCGGGGACCGTTTCCCACGTCGAGCTCTACTGGGAACTGCCCATCAACGAGTACCTGCTGAAACGGCTCACCGCTTTCGCGCGCGTAATCGTTTTCGACAAGCGCGGCCAGGGGCTGTCCGACCGGGTCGCCGAGCAATCGCTCGAGGAGCGGGTGCGCGACGTGCTCGCAGTGATGGATGCGGCGGGGTCCAATCGCGCGACCGTCTATGGCTGGTCGGAAGGCGGTCAGATGTCCCTGATGTTGGCCGCGACGCATCCGGAGCGAGTCTCGGGGCTGGTGCTGTACGGGTCGTATGCGTCGATGAAGGCGGGCCCGTGGGTCGTAAGTCGCAAGAACTTCGACCGATTCCTTAAGGCGCTCGAAGCCCACTGGGGTGAAGGCATCCTGGTCCATCTCAATGCGCCGAGCCGGATCGAAGATAAGGCGTTTATGAAATGGTTCGGGCGACTCGAGCGAGCCGTCGCGAGTCCAAGTTCGATCCTCGCCCTGGTGCGAGCGAACTACGAAATCGACGTCAGCGATGTTCTGCCGTCAATCGCCGTGCGGACCTTGATCCTTCATCGCAAGGGCGATTCGACGGTACGCGTCGAAGCCGGACAATACCTGGCTGATAATATCCCCCAGGCCAAATACATCGAGCTGCCTGGCGACGACCATCTGCTGCAAGCGATGGATCAGCACGTGCTGGATATGCTGATCGACAAGATCGAGCAATTCGTAACCGGCCGGCATCAAAGCAAGCGCGTCCCGCCGGCAGCGGCTGGCGCTGAATCCGGAAGTCCGGACGACGCCATTGCGGAACTCGAAAGGTACCGCGAGATTCTCGCCTCCGGCGACGACGCCCGCGGGCTGGCCGGCCTGGTCGCGCGGGCTGAAGGCGTCGTTGCCGCGTCGCGAGGATCGTGGAGTGAGTCCGAAGCGCAGTTCTTAAAGGCGGCCGAGACCTTTCGCCGCCTCGGGATGGTGTGGCAGGAGGCGCAGACATTTCAGAGCTGGGGCCACGCATTGCTTGCCGGCGCAAATCGTCGCGCGGCGGTCGAAAAGCTCGACACCGCAATCGAGATCTATCGTCGCAACGGCGCCGATAAGAGTCGGATCGAAAGCGTCAAAGGCGACCTCGCGCGCGCCAACGGCAGCAATGGTGCGTCCCGAGTACCGACCGGAACCCGTAAAGCCCCTGACGCAATGTTTCGACGCGAAGGCGACTACTGGACGTTGTCATGGAATGGCAACGTGGTCCGCCTCAAGGACGCCAAGGGCCTGCACTACATCGCATACCTGCTGGCAAATCCTGGGCGCCAGGTTTTAGCCTGCGAACTCGCCGCGACCGGGAGCGCATCCGGCAACCAACCTGCGCCGATCGAGCCAGGTGCCACAGCCGCAAACCTCGGTGACGCCGGCGCGCTGATCGACGCTAAGGCTCGCGGCCAATACCGGCGCCGCGCCACCGAGCTGCGTGAAGATCTGGCGGAAGCTGTGAGACTCAACGACGCTGGGCGTGCCGCGCGTATCCGCTCGGAGATCGAGTTCCTTCGCGATCAGATTGCGTCCGCGGTCGGGCTGAACGGACGAAGCCGGAAGGCTGCCTCGCATAGTGAACGCGCGCGGCTGATGGTGACGAAGGCAATCAAGGCTGCGATTGCGAAGGTCCGCGCTCGCGACGCTTCAATCGGGCGCTATCTCGCTACATCGATCAAGACCGGCAACTGCTGCAACTACGATCCCGACTCCGCGCCTCCCATTTCCTGGCAGTTGTAAAACTCCCCGCACAGTAGGCGAGTCCCACCTTCTCGATTTGTGCCGGACATCGGCACATCGTGCCCTGATTCATCACGCATCCGGGTCAGGGGGGACGATTTTCTGCAAATGGAGGAAGCAAGGATGAAAAAGGTAGCGACACTGACGCTGCTGGCTGGGGCTGTGATTTTCGCCGGCGTCACACACGCGCGCGCACAGGGAGATGGCAATGGAAACGGAAACTCGCCCGGCATCGCGCAAGTCGTGGCGTTGGACGAATGCGATCCCCAATCGTTCAATGCCGCGCTTAGCGAAAGCGGAGGCGGCTTTTGTCACAACGTTTCTCTGGCCGCCTTTGGCTATGCGACCACATTGTCCGATCTTCTCATGGGGGCCGAGACTGGGAGCCCCGATCCCGGTTGGGACTTCGAACCCGACCAACTGACGGTAAAGGAAGGGACGATCGTCTCGGTGGTCGACCAGGGTGGCGAGCCGCATACCTTTACCGAGGTGAAAGCGTTCGGCAACGGATTTTTGGCACCGCTCAACCCCGGCAGCTCGACCAGCGTCATTCCGGAGTGCAACGGCGGCTTCAAGAACATCGCGGTGGCCCGGACCCGAGTTGTTCAAGGCAGCCATCTCGATGTCATCGGCCTGTCCAAGGGCAAGCATCTGTTCCAATGCTGCATCCATCCTTGGATGCGCATGGAAGTTGACGTGAAGTAATCGGGCAGAAAGCATCCGCGGGTAGCAGCATCACTGCTGCTCGCGGATGCCCCAGGGGCTGGAACAGCGAACCTTCGAGGTGCGAGTGTGATTCAGGCAGCCTCGCATGACGCAGCTATATCCAGCGATTGAACCTGACGCGCACGGGATGCTCGAGGTTGGTGACGGCAATCTCGTGTACTGGGAGACCTGCGGAAATCCGCGCGGCAAGGCGGCGGTCGTGCTGCACGGTGGTCCGGGATCGGGATGCACGCCGTGGCATCGCAGGCTGTTCGACCCTTCCGCGTATCGTGTCGTGCTCTTCGATCAGCGGAATTGTGGACGCAGCACGCCACATGCGAGTGCGTTCGACACGAGTCTTGCGAGCAACAACACGCAGAACCTCATCGCGGATATCGAGCGAATCCGCGAGCACCTGGGCGTCGAACGATGGCTGGTGCTCGGCGGATCGTGGGGCAGCACGCTGGCGCTCGCATATGCAGAGCGGTTCCCGAATCGCGTTACCGAGATAATTTTGTTTGGCGTCACCACCGGACGCCACAAAGAGTTCGACTGGTTATTTCGGGGTGGCGTGGCTGACTTGTTTCCCGAGCAATGGAAACAGTTGCGCGACGCGATCCCGGCGCCGCTGCGAGATGACGATATTATCGACGCCTACTGTTGGCTGCTGCACGATCCCGACCCGGCGATTCGCGAGCAAGCCGCACTGGCGTGGTGCACGTGGGAATCCGCGACGCCGGCATGGCCGCCGGCAGCTGGACTGTCGCCGCGTTTCAGAGATCCCGCTTTCAGGATTGCGTTCGCACGCATCGTCACTCACTACGTCCGCCACTATGCATGGCTCGAGGACAACATCCTTATCCGCGACGCCGCCGCGATCGCCGACATTCCCGGCACCCTGGTCAATGGACGCTTCGATCTTCAAACGCCGATAGGATGGGCCCACGATCTCAAGCGCGCATGGCCGCGCGTCAACCTGGTGATCGTGGATAACGCAGGGCATGACGCGTCGAACGCGAGCATCACAGAGGAGCTTGTCTGCGCAACCGATCGATTCGCGAGACCCTGAAAAAAGAACTAGAACAGCGAGCCGACGAAGTGCTCTAGCTCCAGGTTGAACTTCAAGATGACGCGGTCGGAGCCGCGGGTCAGGCCGATACCGGGGCCGGCGTTGTACTCGATTCCGTGCGGCAGCTCGCCTTTGAGTACCGGGAAGATGTAGTGCTGCTGCGCGTGCAGTGGATCGTTGTCGTCGATCAGGCCGAGCGCGCCGTAGAATTCGAGGCCGGGTGAAATTTCGCGCAGGTAGTCGTAGTAGATGCCCGCGCCGTATCCGAACTCGAATCCCTTGTTCTTGTTGGGCCCGACAAAGACGCCCTTTTCGAAAATCGGATTGAGTGAGATTTCTAACTTCCGAAAATCCTTCTCGATAATTGGTTTCAGCTCGAGTTCGAGCTGGTTGTCGTCGAATTGCGGCGTCCGATGCCATTCCAGCTCGGCGTACCAGCCCAAATCGACCGGCAATTCGCCCTGCTCGAACAGGCTGCCGCGCACTCGAAACTTCGAGCCCGCATATTGAAACGACTCGGCGTTGGTATGCGCGAGATTCAGATAGGCGGCGCCCTCGATGCGGTCTGTGAAGCCGTAGGTCAGCTCGAACGCCGTGCGATACATATCCCGGCTGGGGAAAGTGCCGGCTGAAGTCCCGTCATCGCCGTGGTTGTGACCGTTGGGCACGAAGCTGTTGAGCGATTCGAGCTCGACGACGCCCTTACCTTCAGTCTGATACGGATAGACCTCGAACTCGAACGGATCGACTTGCGCGGACGCATTCGCGGCGACCAGGAACAGCGCGGCGGCGAGAAAGATCGCGCGCAGGTTCATCGCATTGACGACGACGTGTGCGAGGATTTCTCCCCTGCAATCCATCGCGTGATCGCGATACGTTCGCCGGGTGTCAGCCGCGCCCCAGGATGCATCGCGAGGTAGTACCACGGCGGCATCGCGCCATTTGCGATCAAACGCGCGACCTCGTCGAGTTTTTGATCCTCGGTGCCGGGATCGGAGGTGTAGTCAGTCCATGAGGAGAAGTTCATGCGCCGCCGTCCTTGCTCGACCTCGTGATGAATCCACCACGAGAACGGCGCCACCGCGCTGTACCACGGCCATCGCGTTTGGTTCGAATGGCAGTCATAGCAGGCGCGCTCGAGCGCATCTTTGACGACTGGCGGTGCTAACAAGTCGCCACTGACGGCTGGATTCGAATGATTGGGGCGCACGAACTGCGCTATCAGGATTGCGAATGCTGCCGACCAGAGGACCGTGCGAAAGGCGTGACCATTCACACTCTCAGCGCGAGACAATCTCGCCTTTGACGGCGCCGTGACTGAAATCGTCGAAGAACGGATAAGTGCCGACTGGGAGCGCCGGGATGTAAACCGTGATGGTCTGTCCCGGCTGCACGACGCGCTCGCGATGGAGCTCGAAGCTCTCGAACTCGACGGCCGCGTTGCCGGCATTGGTGACCTTCAATTTGACCGGAGTGTTGGCGGGCAGCGTCAGGCTTGCGGGCTCGACATTGCCGGCGTCAAAGCGCAGCGAGGAGTCATCGGCGGCGCGCGCCGCCGTCGGATTGAATGCGGCAAATAGAGCAAGGGAAACGATCGCAGTAGTAGCGGCAATCGACAGAGTTTTGATGGTCATGCGCGGAAGGCTCCTTGCTCTTTGAAATTGAGAATGATTCTCATTTACAACACTCGGCCATAGCTTGTCAAGCGCGCTACGAAAACGGGTGATTGCACCGTTCATTTCGAGCCACGACAAGAGATTTGTTGACTACCGCCGCAATGGCGGCTAATCCTTAGATCCCGCTGCGTAATTGGGTGGGCGGCTGCTTGGGGCGCCGGTGGAATCGCGCCGACGGGGACTCGCGCGCGATGGAGACGTCGTTGTTTGTAGCGAAGGTTTCTGGAAACCGAATAGCCAGGGGAATCGCACCGCTTGCGATCGCGATCGCGCTTGTGTTCGCGGCCGTGCCCAACGCGTCGTCAGAGACCAAGCTTCCGTTTCCGCGTCCGGCGGCGATCCAGCCCAACGTTGATTTCTGGGTCGATGTCTTCACCAAATATTCGGACCACGATTTCGTTGTCGTCGATCGCGACAACGTCCAACGCGTCTATCACGTGTTCAAACTTCCCGGCGACGGACAGCCGACCCGCACCGACATCGATTGGGCCAATGACTACCTCAAGACCAAGTATTGCGACATTCTAAATCGCCTCGCGACGCGGCCACCTGCCGACGACGAAGAGCGCGCGGTTGCGGCCATGTTCAAGGGCGAGCCGCCGAGCGCCTATGCCGCCGCCGCGCAAAACCTGCGCGTGCAGGAAGGGCTGCGCGAACAATTCCACGACGGGCTGCTGCGCAGCCGGTACTATAAGCCGTCGATGGAGCGAATCTTCCGCAGCGCCGGGCTGCCTCCCGAGCTGGTAACGCTGGCGAGTGTCGAGTCGGGCTTCCACAATGGTTCGCGCTCGAGCGCCGGCGCCGTCGGGATCTGGCAGTTCACGCGCGATACCGGCAAGCACTACATGAAAATCACGCGCTATCACGACGATCGCCTGAACCCCGACCGCGAGACGCTCGCGGCCGCAAAGCTCCTGCGATCGAACTACGACACGCTGGGCGATTGGCCGCTGGCGATCACCGCGTACAACTACGGCACTGGCGGAGTGGCGCGCGCGGCCGGAATTTACGGCGGCGACTATTCGGAAATGGTCCAGCACTACCAAGGGCCGCATTTCGGATTTGCGGTGAAGAACTACTACGCGGAATTCCTTGCCGCCTTGCAGGTGCATCGCGACGAGGAGAAATATTTCCCCGGCATCGAGGATGAAGAGGCGATTCGGCCCGCGCCGATCAAGACCGACTTCGCGCCGAAACGCGCTTTGAAGTCGCACGCGTCACATCACCACACTTCGCGCGTTTCCGCGAAGACGACGACCCATCATTCGAAAAAGACTGTCGCACAGAAAACCTGATCGCATCCGCCCGGCCTCGCAAGATTAGCGGTTACGGCGCGCGCTTCGCCTGCGTCTGTTATCGTTTAGGTGATGCCACGCACGGTCGCGCAATCGCCGCAGCTTGCCGTCCTCGCCCAACGGCTGAAGGACCGGCTGGGCAACGATCGCCTTGCGCAGAGCGCACTCGCAGCGGTTAAGGATCGCGCGCCCGACGACCAGTTGGCGCTCGCGTTTCTGACCAAGCTCGCGGAAAATTCCGCCGACGCGCTGAAGAACGTGCTGCGCGATCGCGTCGCGGGCAGCGATCTGATTTTTTGCCTCGGCTCGTCGGAGCTGGTCGCGACTGAGCTGTCGCTGGCCGGACCCGAGTGGGCAGAAATCTTTCTCGACGCGCGTGCCCAGACTATCGACGCGCTCGTTGCCGCGATGCGCACTGAGCGGGTCACGATTGACGCGCCGGATCGTCAGGCGGCAGCGGCCGAGCTCGGCCTATTCATGCGTGGCAAGATGGTCCAGGTGGCGATCGCGGATTTGCTCGACCGGCTGAGTCCGGCGGAAACGGCGCTCGCGATGTCGGAGCTGGCCGACGAGTGCATTCGCACGGCGCTCGATCTTGCGACGCGATTTCTCGGCACGCGCGCTCGCGCGATCGGACGATTCTGCATCCTGGCGATGGGCAAGCTGGGAGCGCGCGAGCTGAATCTCAGCTCGGACGTCGATTTGATTTATCTGCACGAGTCCTCGGGTTCGGCCGACAGTTCCGAAGCGGCTGCGCGCCTGGGCGAATGGTTTACCGAGATTTTGTCGGCGCGATGTTTTCGAATCGATATGCGTCTTCGGCCCGGCGGACGTTCCGCGCCGCTGGTGACGCCAATCGACGGCGCGATCAACTACTACGAGAACCTGGGCGAGCCGTGGGAACGCGCTGCGCTGCTGCGTGCGCGGCCGGTCGCAGGCGACCTCGAAATCGGGCATCAACTGCGGGTCGAGCTGAATCACTTCGTGTTTCGCAGCTACCTGGATTTCGACACGCTGCGCCAGTTGCGCGCGATGAAACATCAGATCGAGGCCGAACTGAAAACGCCGGCGATGATCGAGCGCAATATCAAGCTCGGCCGCGGCGGAATCCGCGAGCTCGAGTTCATCGTGCAGGCGCTCACGCTGATTTACGGCGG
>PMOH01000086.1:2861-3784 GCA_003161515.1 Deltaproteobacteria bacterium | reverse complement strand
GTCAAAGAGATGATCGTCGGCGACGGAATCCAGGAGAAAAAAGCGATCGAGGATTTCACGCGCGAGGCCAACGTGCTCGCGCGTTTGTCGCATCCGGGAATTCCTACCCTGATCGATCACTTCGCCGAGAACTCGCGGCAATACCTGGTGATGGAATTTGTCGCGGGCGGCGATTTGCAGGCCGTGCTCGACAAGCTGGGGCCCAAGGGAAAAATCGCCGAGGACCGCGTCCTGCGATGGGCGCGGCAGATGCTCGACGTGCTCGATTTCCTGCACGCGCAGAAGCCGCCGATTATTTATCGCGACTTGAAGCCCGGCAATATCATGATCGACAAGGACGGCCGCGCGATGTTGATCGATTTCGGAATCGCGCGCTTCCTGCCGCCCGGCGGTCGCGGCACGCAAATAGGTTCGGTCGGCTACGCGCCGCCCGAGCAATACATGGGCAAGGTCGAGCCGCGCTCGGATTTATATTCGCTGGCCGCCACGATGCATCATCTGCTGACCGGGCGCGATCCGCAGCTCGAGCCACCGTTCAGCTTTCCGCCGCTGCGTGCGCTGGCGCCGGAAGTTTCGACGAAGACTGCGGAGGCAATCATGCGCGCGCTCGAACAGGACGTGAACAAGCGGCAGGCGTCGGCAAAAGAAATGAAGCGCGCGCTGCCCGAGCCGCCGCCGGAGAACCGATCGGGGCAACTCGGTGGGAGCGCGGGACTCTCTGGCGGTATCGGCGCGGGCACACCGCGTCCGCTTTCAACGCAATCGACAGTGGTGCTGAATAGTGCGCCGGCTCCTGTACCCGCGCCGGTAGCGACGTCGCGATCGGCATCGGCACCGTCGGCGTGGAAGTCGGCGGTGTCATCCAAGCCGGCTGCCTCCTCGATGCCGACGATCGTGCTGAACGAGCCAATCGCGGAGCGAAT
>PMOH01000086.1:0-2813 GCA_003161515.1 Deltaproteobacteria bacterium | reverse complement strand
CGAATACGTCATCGACTGCGAAGACCAAAGAGCTGAAACCGGCTATGGCCGCGTCGTCGTACGGGTCGCGTATCGGATCGACGCGCGATTCGGATCAGGCTGACACGAAATCGCGGACGGGGTCGCGTGCGGCGTCGTCGCGAAAATATTCGCCGCCGATTTCGACCGGGCCGGGCGCGGGCGATTTGTTTGGAAACAGCAAGAACGGCGCGGTCGATGTGTCATCTGCGCCGGCGAAGCTGGTCTCGCGCGGCGATGATCTAGAGTTCGGCATTTTTGGCATGCGCACGGTGATCGGACGGTCGAAGGAAGCCGCCGACAAACTCGATATCGATCTGAAAAAGCTCGCGCATGGCGGCGATCGCGTGTCGCGGCGTCATGCGGAGATCGTGCTGCGCGGCGGCGACTATTTCATCCGCGATCTCGGCAGCCTGAACGGCACCTATATCGCGGGCAGTGGCAAGCTCGGACGCGACCAACTCTACAAATTGAAGGATCGTGACCAGGTGGTACTCGGTGGTGCTATATTGCAGTTTCGAAGAGGCTAGCGGCGCATGATCAGGTGTCCCGAATGCGGCCAGGAAGCGCCCGACGACGCGAAATTCTGCGATCGATGCGGCCAGGGCCTGTCCAAGTCGGCGTCATCGGTGGCGCACTCGTCGCCGACCCGTCCGACGCCACTGGCAGCCGGCGCGTCACTGAAAAATGGAATAGAGATCGTCGCGCTGGCGAGTCAGACCTCGATCGAAAATCGCTACAGCGCAAAACGTGTCCGCGACGGCAAGACGGAATCGATCGCATTGCGCGAGCGCCTCGGCCCCAACGCGGCGGAAGCAGTCGTCGAGGAGGCGCCGGTCGTCGAAACGCCGAAGCCGGCTGAAACGCGCGCCGAAGATCCGAACGGTCCGAGCGCGAAAACCGCTGAACTGAAACCACTGCGCGCGCAAACCAATGGGGCCGCGTCCGCATCCGCACAGCCTAAGAGTTCGACGGCTTCGCTGAAGGCGTCGGCGAGCGCAGATGCGTCCGGCGAAGGCGTACAGTCCGCGGTCGATGCGGACGCAAGTGCCTTGGCCGCGGCCGCTGAGAACGCGTCGCCAGATGAAGAGAGCGAAGCTGCGGAAGCGGCGGCGCTGGCCGAATCTCAAAACAATTCCTCGAGCGACGACGGCGCACACGAGGATGAGGCGCCGGCGTTCGGCGACGATCTCGGTGAGGTCTTCGGGCGCGTGCTCGCACTGTCGCAGATAGTCAGTCATCCCGCGTTTCAGCGCGCGATTGAAGGATTCGCCGAGAACGGCCGCGTGTACCTGGTTTACGCCGACGAGGAACTTAAGCCGCTGCGCCGCGGTTCACAGAAGATGAGCGAGCCGGAAGCGATCGCCGCCGCCGTGCAAATTTGCCAGGCGATTTCGTTCGTGCATCGCAAGGCGCTGCGCCTCAACGACATCTGCCCGGAATCGGTTGCACTGGCCAAAGACGGGCGCATCAAGTTGACGGGCCTCGACTATGTAAGCAACGACAACGAGCTGCAGAGCGAGCCGATTTTCAACGACGGCTACACCGCGCCCGAGATTTATCGCGGCAAACGGGTCGATAAGCGCGCGGATATTTTTTCCGCCGGCGCGATACTCTACACGTGGCTCACGGGCTCGCGGATTCCGAGCGAGAGCTGGCGCGAGGAAGCGGGTCCGGTCCAGTTCTATCCCCCGCATGTCGTCACGCCGCGGCTCGAGAAGGCGATTCGCCGCGCGATCGCTTTCAATCCTGGTGACCGCTGGCCGACGATCGACGCGTTCAAGGCCGAGTTGATTTCGCTCGGTGGCTCGATACGGCTGCGAGCGGCGGCGATGACCGACGTCGGGCGCGTGCGCGAGCATAATGAGGACTCGGTGCTGGCGGTCGAGTACACGCGCGAGTCGATGGTCGAGCCGGCGCAGAGTTATCTGTACGTCGTGGCGGACGGGATGGGCGGCGCGGAGGCGGGCGAAGTCGCTTCTGCAATTGCCGTCCAGACAATCCGGGGTTACATTGAAGCCCGGCTCGAGGCCGCACGTGGAGAAGTTGAAAACGCAGCGGAGTTGTTAACGGGCGCTCTCGAAGAAGCGAATTCAAAGATTATCGACTATGTGGCGAGCCATCCGGAATCGCGCGGAATGGGTTCGACCGGCGTATGCGCGCTGGTCACGCCGACTGATGCCGCGGTGGCGTGGGTCGGAGACAGCCGGGGTTACGTGATGGAAGGCGCGACGCTTCGCCAGGTCACGAAGGATCACTCGCTGGTGCAGCGGCTGGTCGAAATCGGTCAGATCACTGCCGAGGAAGCGCATACGCACGAGCACAAGAACGTGATCACGCGCTCGCTCGGCGCGCGTCAGAGCGGGCCGGCCGGAGCGGAGGCGGTCGCAGTCAAGCTGAAGCGCGGGGACAAGCTGATGCTGTGCAGCGACGGGCTCACGGCGCACGTCATGGATCCTCAGATCCACGACATCCTCGGGCGCAACGCGGATCCCTATGATGCGGCACGCGAATTGATCGTCGCGGCCAACGCCGGCGGTGGTACCGACAACATTTCCGTGATTGTAATCTATGCGAGCTAGGCGCGGACGCTGCGCCGGTTTTTAACTGATTAGAATGGCAACCTCGCCCAAAGACACGCCGCAACAGACGGGACCGCTCGCCCCGGGCACCATCCTGCAGGGCCGCTACTCGATCGATCGTCTGCTCGGCGGCGGCGGAATGGGAATGGTTTATCTCGCGCGCGATCAGCGGCTGGCCAATCGTCCGTGCGCGATCAAAGAGATGGTCGATCA
>PMOH01000326.1:10993-27275 GCA_003161515.1 Deltaproteobacteria bacterium | reverse complement strand
TGTCGCTGAAAATTACCCACGGGGCCAGGGAGATTGGTCGGGGCTCAGCCACCGAGTCTTTGCCGCTCGGGTTCAAGTGATGCTAGAATGTATCACATGAGAAAAGCCAGTGTCCGCGATCTTCGCTATCGCTTCCCTGAAGTTGAGCGGCTCCTGCAGCAGGGTGAAAAAATCGAAGTTACCAAGCGCAAACGGGTGATCGCACATCTGTTGCCGGTGCCCTCGCACGCGGCGCGCCGACGTCCTGATTTCCTTGCCCGTCTGCGCGCAATGTACGGCACCAGGGTACTCAACGTCAGCGGAGCCGAACTATTGGCCCGCGAGCGCAGCCGCGATTGAGCGCATACGCCGATACCAGCTTTCTCGTTTCCCTCTACATCCTCGATACGAACTCGCCGGAGGCGGCTTTGCGAATGCAACGGACGCCGCTGCCGATGATCGTTACGCCATTTGGAGAGCTCGAACTCGCGAACGCGCTGCAACTTCGCTTGTTCCGCCGTGAATTGCCCGCGGCCAAAATTCGCGCGGCTTTTGCCGTGTTCCGCCACGACGTAGCCGCTGGCATCCTCGCTATGGGACCGATGCCGGATGAGGTTTACGCCCAAGCGCGACTGCTGGCTCAAAAGTGGACCAAGAGGTTCGGCACTCGGACCCTCGACATCATCCACGTAGCGTCGGCTTTGGCGCTCGGAGCCGAAAGTTTCCACACCTTCGACGAGAGACAACGCCGGTTGGCCAAAGCCGTAAAGCTGATAGTCGGGTAGGCGAGCGGCCTCCTCAGCCTGCAGTTTCCTCACGGAGTCCTGGTCGATGCGATACTGCGTGACAGTCGAATCACGTTTTTGTTGTTACGGCGCTCGTAGCGGACCACATCGCTCAGCGAGCGCAGCAGGTGAAGGCCGAGTCCGCCGATCAGTCTTTCTTCGAGCGGCGCGTCGAGGTTCGGCGGCGGTCCCGCTAGCGGATCGAATGCGCACCCGTCGTCGATGAATTCGATTTCCAGGCGGCTGCCGTTTAGCGCGAGCGCGATTTCGGCCCGCCCCGGCTCCGGCCGATCCGGGTAGCCATATTTCACCAGGTTGGTGAGCAATTCTTCGAGCAAAATCAGAATGCGCGCGGCGTCGTCGGCCGCGATTCCCTGTTCGCTGACAAATGCCGCGACGAAGCCCTCCACCTGGCGCATCGCGGCGGAATCGGCTCGTACGCTCACTCGGGATTGCATCAGAAAACAGATTATCGGCCTCCAGTTGCGGTTGCCACGGCTCGCTTCTGGCCCCGCGCGGCGATAATCTGCACGCCGAATCGTGCCAGCATTGCGAAGGAGGCCAAATGGATTCCGTGACTCGAGCGTGGCGTATCGCCGGCACTGCCGTCTTCATCGTGACTGTCGTTGCTGTCTCCGGCTTTGCCGCGACAGCGGCCAATGTGCAGGTCGCGCAGATCAAAACGGTATCCGGCCAAGCCGAGATTGTCCGCAATGGCGCGCGCACCTCGGCGCGGATCGGCGATCCGCTCTACGAGAAGGACACGATCGAGACCGGCGCCGACGGCGCGATCGGCATCACGTTCATCGACAACACTGTGATGTCCGGCGGGCCTAACAGCCAAATCGTGCTCGAGGATTACAAATTCAACTCGAGTAATTTCAAAGGCTCGATGCTTACCGACATGAACCGCGGCACCGTCTCGATGATTTCCGGCGACATCGCGCGCAGCACGCCCGGCGCGATGAAGGTCAAAACGCCGACCGCGATTCTCGGTGTGCGCGGCACCCGCTTTGTGATCGAAGTCAAAGACAACCGTTGATCATGCGCCGCATCGCACTCGCTCTGGCACTTCTGTTACTGGCGTCCTGCTCCAGTCGCCAGTCGCTGTTCGTCGTGCTGCCCAATCCAGACGGCGGCTCGGGCGCAGTCACGATCGAGGACGGCACGAAGTCGGTAGTACTCGATCAGCCGTACGCGGCCGGAGAGGTGCGTGGAGGCGTCGCTGCGCCGGTGAAAGTCGATCAGGCGCAGGTGCAGCAGATTTTCGGCAGCGCACTCGCCGCGCAGCCAATCCTCCCCAGCCACTTCGTGCTCTACTTCGAAAAGGACACCAGCACGCTGACGCCGGACTCGCAGCTGCGGTATAAGGCCGTGTTCGCGGATATCCGGCGCCGGCAAGTTTACGAGGTCGAGGTGATCGGGCATACCGACACGCTCGGCAACCCGCCGCATAATCAGCAGCTCTCGATGAGCCGCGCCGAGATGATTCGCGACCGGCTGGTGCACGACGGCCTCAATCCGAAATCAATTTCGGTTGCAGGCCGCGGGCAGTTGGATCTCGCAGTGGTGACCGCCGATCAGGTCGCGGAACCGCGAAATCGACGGGTCGAAATCACCGTCCGCTGACTAATTCGAAGGCGTCGGACCAAGCCAGCGCACGGCGAGAAGCGTGATGTCGTCGGCCTGCTCGGCGCCCGCGGCGAAGCGATGGACGTCGTCGCGCACGAGATCGACGACGGCCTTCGCATCCGTCATCGGCGCCGACGCGAGCAACCGCTTCAGGCGCGCGCCGGAATAGAGCGCCTTATTTTTATCCTGCGCCTCGGTAACTCCATCGGTGTAGGCGAGAAGAATCTCACCGGGCGAAAGCTGACGCTGTTCGATCGAATACTGAAAGTCGTCAACCGTGCCGAGCGGCGGCCCTCCCGCAAGCGGGAGACTCTCAGGCTCGATGCCCGCCCGCATCACGAACGGCGAATCGTGGCCCGCGTTTACGTAAACGACGATGCCCGAAGCGAGGTCGATGATTCCCGCGAAGACCGTCACGAACATCATGTCCGCGCCGGTCGCGCCAAGNNAGCGCGTTCCGATAGCGCAGTGTCGCGGTGTGCAACACTTCTTTGGTCATCGCCATGAATAATGCGGCCGGCACTCCCTTGCCCGACACGTCGGCAATCGCGAATGAAAGGTGTTCCTGATCGATCAAAACGAAATCATAAAGATCGCCGCCGACCATCCGCGCAGGCTCGATCGAGGCATAGACCTCGACGTCGCGCCGCTCGGGCGGGCCCGGAAAGTGCCGCGGCAGCAGGCCGATCTGGATCGCGCGGGCTGCATTGAGCTCGCCGTCGAGACGCGCTTCCATTTCCCGTTCGTGTTGCAACTCCGCCGCGAGGCGCCGGCGTCCCGCCTCCGCGACGCGCAGGTTTTCCGACAACATCACGCCAAACACGAGCGCCGAGGACAGCGCAGGATAAACACCGTCGAGCAGCAGCCTTGAGAATTCGAAACTCGCGAGCGCCGAGACGAATAGCAGCGCGACGACGCCGACAAACATCGCGGCAGCGGTGCGCGGATTCTCGTAGGGCAACGCAAAAACAATGATCAGTCCCGCCACCAACACGATCGCGATCTCGATCAGGTTCAGGAGCGCGGGCCGGCGCAGCAGATTTCCGCTAAGCATCGACTCGAGCGTCTGCGCCCAAACCTCAACCCCCGCCATTCGGCCCTCTGGCGTCTGATCCTGGTCCGTCAAGCCGAGAGCAGTTAAACCGAGAAGCACTGCAGCGCCGCGAAACCCCGCTGGATCGTACGATCCGCTGAGAAGATCAGCAGCTGAGATATAGCGGGCGTTGTATGAAGGCGTGAAGTACGGATAGATGCGCCCGTGAGCGTCAGTCGGGACAAACAGCGCGGGCAGCCTCGCGCCTTGTACGCCTTGCGCTCCGCTGACAATTCCGACGGCGCCCGCGCCCGAACCCACACGCAGCATTTCGAGTGCAAGATTCGGCACGATGTTGCCTTGATCAAAAACGAATAGGGGCACGCGGCGAGTGACACCGTCGCGATCCGGTTGCGGATCGACCGAACCCTGTCCACTCTCTGCCGCCGCGATCTCGGGCAAGCTCCGCAAGAGCGCGGGATGAGTCAAAAGGAACGGGCGCGGATTGGCGCCAGCTTCGAGCACCATCGTCACGCGCGCGGGCGCTGTCAGCCCGCGAGCAGCCTCATCGCTGCCTCCCACCGCCAGCACCGTCGGGACTTTGCGGATAGCGTCGGCGAGGATCGACTCATGTGTTGGCAGCTTCGAGAGTTCGTCGACGATTGGGGCGGGAATTTCAGGATCTGATTCGGACAGGCGTCCGGGCGAAAGTCGGTCGGGCTCGGCGAAGATAATGTCGATACCGAGCACGCTCGGTTTGCCCGCCGCGATCTTATCGACCAGTTGCGCCACCCGCGCGCGTGACCACGGCCATTGGCCGTATTGCGCGAGACTGCGGTCGTCGATCGAGACGATGCCGACGCGCAGTGGCTGAGCCTTTCGCGGCGTGAGTTCTTCTAGAAAATCGAAACCATGCAGCCTGAGGCTCTGCACGCCGGCAGGATCGAGCGCGCGGACAATCACCAGCATCGCGAGAACCACCAGCGCCGGTCCGCGTCCGGGCGCCGAGAACAATCTGCGCGACCTGGTCAGCGGTCGTTCCGACGGTGCTTCGGACTTCTCCTCAGATGACAATCTCGAGTCCGTCGTATGCGGAGCTGACGATCAGCTTCTGCGGGTACTCGTTGATTTCCGCGTAGCGCCGCGTCTCGTTCAGCACCTTCTCGATCGTCTTGTCGTCCAACACCGGCTCGTGATGATACATCACCAGGTGCTTCACGCCGGCGAGTTGCGCGAGCTCGACCGCGATCATGTTGCTCGAATGCCCCCAATCCTCTTTGACCGAAATCTGATCGGCCAGCGAATACTGCGCGTCGAAGATCAGCAGGTCGGCGCCGCGGAAAAATTCGACGAACGGATATTTCTCGGTGAGCACGTCAAACTTGTGCTCCGAGTCGGTCGAGTAAACCATCGACTTGCCATCCTTTGAGAATCGAAAGCCGTAAGAATCGCTCGGATGGTTCTGCCGAATCGGCGTCACCGACAGGCCGTCGATCTCGTACGTGCGCCCCGGTTCCAGCTCGACGAATTCGATAGTGGCGCCGAGCGATCGAAAGTCGATTGGGAAGCAGGGATTCGACTGCTGACGAATGAAAACGTCGCGCATCTCCTTATGACAGCCGTGAATCCGGATCACGTTGCCGGGAATATAGGACGGGGTGAAGAACGGGAACCCCATTATGTGATCCCAATGCGTATGCGACAGGAAAACGTTGAAGCGGGATTTTTTCGCGGGACCGTGCTTCGCGATCAAAGCGTTTCCGAACTCGCGCACCCCTGACCCGACGTCGCACAGCACGTACTCGTCGCCACCGGCTTCGATTTCGACGCAGCTCGAATTACCACCGTAGGTACCGCCAACCGAGAACGGAAGTTCCTTTGCGATGAAGCTGTCGATCGCCTCGGGGCTGTCTAGTTGATGGCCGCGCGCGGCGATCAGGGCGTCGTGGATCTTGCTACGAATCGCACGGTATCCAAGCGGCGTCGGAATCGAACCGCGGCTTCCCCAGAATCGGATCAACATCGGAAATTGACCCCCAGTGAAAGTGTCCGGCGGTTAACGCAACGCTGCGAGCGCGTCTGCGGCGGTGTCGAACACTTGTACGACTAACGAGAAACGACTGATCTCGAAGATCTCCTTGACCACCGGCGCCAGCGCGGCGACCGCCAGCCGGCCGTTGCTCGCCTTCGCCTGCTTCGATCCCATCATCAACGCGCGCAAGCCGGCGCTCGAAATGTACTCGACCGCGGAAAAATCAACCAACACCGCAGCGCCGGCCGGAGTCAAAGCGCCAAGCAGCCTGGTCTGGAAACTGGGACTGGTATCGTTGTCGATACGTCCCGCAGGACTCAGGATCAAAATGTCGCCATCGCGCCGCTCGCCGATCTCCACGGAAACCTCCACCAATTTCCAATGGCAAATGTCGATGTAGCAATTTGCGGCTCAATTCTCGACATTTCTGCGAAAGGGTGCAAGCGCATTTCGAAGTCTCAATCAGCCGGCGGCACGCGCACTGTCAGCACGTGAGGCCCCCGGAAATAGCGATCGAACTCGCCGCCCACGTAGTTCCAGTTGTCACCCGGACTGAACCACGCCTCCATCGTCGGCAGAAACGGTGCAATCAGCAGGTTCAAGGCGCCCAGGTCCGGCCGCATATCGATCCGGAACAAGTCGCCCGAGTAGAAGGGCCAGCGTTCCGCTTGAACTGGGAGCGAAGCCCTGACGCTGAAGATCTCAGGTCCCGGCGCGCACGCGAACGCGTGAAACCTGATCTCATGATTCCCATGCCTAAGACTCCCAACCATCATCATCAGCCCCGACGCACCTGCGAACGAATCAACCGGTACTTCAAACTGAGACTTGCGCAATTTCATCTTGCCCGACGTGTAGCTCGCGCACGATGCGACGCCAGATTTCGCGTCGAGCGTATCGACCATGCTTACCGACCCGTCAGCGTTGAAGAACGAATGCTCATAGGTCTCGAGTCGTGGCGTGTAGGCGGGCGCCGGTACTGTTAGCAGTTCGTCTTCGCTATCGCGCTCGCCATCGACGTACCTGGTTTCACCCGTGACCTCTTCGGTCGAGTCCTTCCGTAGAACTGTAAAGCGCGTGTAGCCGATCGTTGCCTTTCCGTCGGGACTCAAAATCTTGAACTGTAGGACGCCTGCATCAAAGCCGCCGGCGCCGCTAAGGCTCGAAATCGCGATGAACGCAACTAACGAGATCGCAGCTAGCAGAATCGGTCTCAAGATCCAGCGTTAGATGCCGTAGTGAATTTCCGGCGCGAATTGCCTTGTTGTCGCAGTGCGTCCGAAGCTCCAGATTGGCGCTCGATGCTGCGTAATCAGTGCTTCCAGAATTTCAGGAATCTCAAACACCGCGCGGTTGTCGTACGCCTTCACGCTCGCGCGCAGCGATGAATACTGTTCGCGATCCAGCATCGTCGAAATCGCGCCGCTTATCTCGCGAAAGGAAGGCAATACGACTCCGAACTTATTTTGCGCGATCCAATCGGTGTTGAAGCGCTCCTGCACCATCGTCCACGCGTTGCGCTCCACGATGAGCGGAAGGCCCATGACCAGCGCCTCGCTGATACTGCCCGGACCCGGCTTGCCAATGAAGTAGTCCGCCAGCTTCATGTAGTAAGAAATTTCCTGCGTGAAGCCGACGCAGTGGAATGGATAGGTCAGCTCCATGCTCTCGATACGCTCGCGCAGCTTGTCATTGTGACCGCATACAAAGATGAGCTGGGTATCAAGCTTCGCGGTTTCGATCCTTCGAGCGATAGCTGCCATCTGGCTCGATCCGTAACTGCCGAACATCACGATACCGGTCCGCAATTCGGGCTTGAGACCCAACCGAGTTCTCTCTGCTTCGCGGCTCAACTCGGTAGTCTGATAGAACTCCGGACGGACAATCATTCCTGACGTGCGAAATACGCGCTCGGGCGCATGACCCATCGCAAAAGCCTGCGCCGCCGCGGCTTCAGTGCCACAAACCAGGTACTGCACTTGCCGCTCGATCCAGAAATGCGGCGGACAGTCGGCGAGGTCCGTAAGAATCGTGACCATCGGCGTTTCGCTTCGCCGTTGCATTGCGTCGGCTTGCCGCAGCCCCTGCAAAATCGCGTGATTGAAGTTGGGGATCATTGAAACGACCAGGTCGGCCCGCGAACGCTGCCAATGGCGCGCCAGCAGCTTGATAATCGACGGTTCGAGTTGCCGTATCAGCATCTGCGTAATCCTCAACAGTGTCGCGGTGCCGATAGTCAAGCCGTACTTGAGCTGCGAGTTGTAAAAGTCCTCGATGCGCACGCCTGTCAGACGCCGAATCACGTCCGCCGGCTCGAGCAGCTCGCGCAAGTTAATCGGATTTATCTGCCACGCACGATGCTGTTGGCGGGCAGCTGAAATAAGCGCCGTCGCTGATGCTCGATGTCCTCCGCCGGCGTCGAAGTAAATCAGATCGAGTTGGGACTCCGCGCGATTCGTCGATTCGGATCGGTAAACTGTCACGAAGTCGCCTCCTGCGGCATCGGTTCCGCAACCAAAACGTTCTGAGGTGGAGTACTCCATCGCAGGACTTGCAGCGTACCGTCCCGCTCCTCGACCACCGCCGTACGGTTATGCACCCAATCGCCGTCGTTTACGTACAAAACGTTTCCGATCAGCCGATAATCCGAGCGATGAATGTGTCCGCAGATAACGCCGTCGGCTTTGTGATCGCGTGCGGCCGCGAGCACCGCGCGATCGCGAAAGTCCGTGAGGAACTCGATCGCCTTGCGCGCAGGCTCACGCAGATAATCGGCCAGCGAACGGCCTTCGTCGCCACCCGCTTCACTCCGCCGATTATACCAATCATGGATCCGTTGAGCGCGCGCGTACGCGCCACTTCCTATGAACGGCAGCAAGCGATTCAGATTCAGTGATCCATCGAACTGATGACCATGAATCACCAGCATTTTGGCACCGTTCGAGGTGCGGTGAATCAACGAAGAAATCAAGGGGAGACGGGCGAACAGGTCTTCAACCAGGCCGGTATTACCCTCGTCATGATTCCCCGGAATAAATACTACGTGCGCCCCGGCCCGACACCATTGCTTGATCTCATTCACCAGCTCTTGCTGCGCGGGACTCCAATACCATGACGGTCCGCAGTTCCATCCATCGACTATGTCGCCAACCAGGTAGAGCGTCTCTGAAATATGATGGCGCAGGAAATCGAGCAACGCACTCGCCTTGCACGCCCGCGTTCCGAGGTGCACATCCGAGATCCAGATCGTTCGGTAGTAACTACGTTGAAACATGGCCGACCCTCCTCCGTCGTGCCTCGCACTAATCGCGACACGAACATCCCTTCCGCCTGCATCCAACGAACCGACGAAGAACTCTACTTCGAATAGGCAATCAGATCTGGATTGCGATAACTATACAAATAGTGAACTGAGCCTGAAGAGTAGGATAGGAAAGAATGATAACTGTATTAGCAAGTTGATACTCGCATATTAACGCACGGCTACATCGACCATTAGCTAGTCAATACCGTGCGAATTATGTCGCACGAAGAATCGAAGTGGCTATTCGAGAGGTGGGGGAGAAACGGGTTGGCCGTCTTTCAGAATCAGGTACTGACGATTCGGCACGTCGCATGGAGTATCAGTCTGCACGACTCGCGCGCCGTCGGGTGCGTATTGGAGAATGTAGGATTTACGCACTCCCGCAGTGACGTTCGGGCCGGTGCGATGAGGCATCAACGAGGAAAATACCACGACGCTCCCCTCGCGAACCGGAACTGCGAGTGCGTCGGGGCCGTCCGCCTCGCGGCACACGTAACCGAGCTTCGACAGGCGATGCGCAAGCGTCCCGCGTAGATGCCCGCCCGGAATCACCCATGGACAACCGTTGTCAACTGTCGCGTCGTTGAGTGCGATCCAACAGGTCAGGTACGCCTGCGGCTCGATGTAGGTGTAGCCATTGTCCTGATGCCACGGGAACGGCTTCGGATATTCGGGCTTCTTGTACACGGCCTGGTCCCAGTAAAGCCGGACGTTGCGGCCGATGAGATCGTGGCAGAGGTCCTGGAAAATGCGGCTCGCCGAAAACTCGCGCAGCACTTGCGAAAGCCTGACCAGGTGCACGGTGAAGGTGATTCCGTCGGCCTGCGCGATACCCATCCTGCCATCGGGACACGATCGCAGGAATTCCTCGGCCTTCACCTCGAATGGATCGATCGCGTCGCGGACGCGCATGAGAGTCGCGCGATCGATCGTATCTTCGAGGACAAAGAAGCCGCGCTCGTTGAACGAGCGGGCCTGCTCGTCAGTGATCGCGCGAAACGGTCCGCGCACGGGCGTCCAGGCGAATCCGTGATTTAACGGATGCAGCGGCGGGATACCTTCGCCAGTCGATGAAAGCGTGGTCACAACCAATTCCTGAAGCTTTCAGCATAACCGCGCCGCGGCAGTTCGGCTATCCTCAAGCGGCGGCGCGGTTACAGCGGGGCTCGCGCTATCTTCCGACTGCGTGGCGAATAGTGGTGAGTATGTAGATCAGATCGCGAGGCGCTTGAAGATCGCCCATCAGCGCCACCTGAGATAAAATCTCCATCTCGAGATTCGAGATGTTGTGAAGGCGCCGAAGTTTTTCGTCCTTCTGAAACTGCTCCCAGCTTGAGCCGGTTCCCGCGACTGGTTCCGAAATCAGCGCCTCCGCATGTGGGTTGGCCAAAATGAACAACTCGCGATTGCCGAGGCCGAGCACTTCGGCAAATCTTGTAACTATCTTGTCGGACGGATGCCGCTTGCCTGATTCCAGGTGCCCGATATACGGCGTCGAGATCCCGATCCGGGCGGCAACTTCGACCTGCGTCAGATCCATTTCTCTTCGCCTGCTGCGTATCAGATCGCCGAAACGCGAGTCCCTCGCAGGCGTGCTCGAGCTGGCCGATTTGCCCTTTCCATTGCGGCCCGCGGCGGCTGTCGGTCTTGAACCTTTTGCTTTGCCCATGCCGCTAATTACTAACACATGGCTAAACAGGAACAAACAGATAGTAGCTAATTACTACAAGAGTTGTTACGTCTGCCGGCGCAACCAGGCCCTGACGACCTACAATATGTCGAGATTTCGCGCCTTTTTTGTCGCCAGAATTAGTCGTTCTTAACGGGTCGAGTAAAACAATTCATCCTCAAAATCGCTGAAATCAGAGCCGTTCAGGCGACAGCCTTGCGTCGCTACTGTTCGTAGCATAGCCCTACAGAAGATATGAGGCGATTCTATGCCTGAGTTCAACGAACTGCGGATTCAACATGGCCGCGGTGTCATCACTGGAATTGAGCGCCGCGGAGACGGGACGCCGATCCTGTTGCTGCATGGCGTCGGCGGCAACGCGCTCTGTTTCAAGGCGCTGCTGACCGCGCTCGCCGGAAGGCGCGTCATCGCGTTGGACATGCCCGGTCATGGCGGCAGTACTGACGCCCCAAGCTGGGAGATGGGAGCGCTCGCCGAGTTTTTATTTTCAGTCAGCCGGCAGGTGGTGAAGGGTCCAGCAGTCTGGGGCGGGCACTCGTGGGGCGGAAAGCTGGCCGCGATGATCGCCGCGACCCATCCCGAGGCTGCACACGCGCTTCTGCTGCTCGATCCCTCTCCCGCTTCCGGCATTCCGATTCCGGCGGAGATGTTCGTTGATTTTACGTTCGCCGGCGAGTTGGGACCGTGGCCCTCGATCGAGGAAGCCGCGAATTCGGTGCGCAACTTGCCGCAATACTCCAACTGGAACGACGACCTTAGGCGCGGATTAGAACGAGGCGTGACTCGCGCTGCCGACGGAATGCTGCGCGCGCGCGTCTCGCGCGACACGCTGATCGCAATCTGCACGGCGGCACGCGAAGATCACTCCGCCACGGTGCGTAGAGTGTCCTGTCCCACCCTTTTCGTCGTCGCCGACGAAAGTCTCGGCTGGCAGGAAACGATCAACTTCGCACTGCTTCCAAACGCGACGCGCTCGGTCATCAGATCGAACCACTGGCTGATGGCCAGTAATCCCACCGAACTGAATCGAGCAGTCGGAAGCTGGTTGGCCACCGGCGCCGTGGAATTCGCCCGCGCAGCGAGCTGACCCTCGCCGGCCGCATCCAGCATTTTCCATTCCTCAAACACACTTGTGGTACTCGCGCCGCATCGGCTATGCGTAGGCGTTCGCCGCAACCGGCAGCACCAATGGAACCGATCGGCAAGCGCATTGTCCCGTCAGATATGACGCTCGCCTCAAGCGTGTCCGCTCTCCCCGGTGTGTCGGCCACGATGCTGGTGACGCTGGCGGCGAAAGCCCTGGTCGCGACCGACGCCCCCGAAATTCACTACCCATATCAGCGGTCGCAGGAGATCCTTCGCGAGCTTGAAATCGATCCCCGACGTTTTAATCTCAACCCCAGCGAAGTGCGCGCCGTGGTGCTGCGATCGCAATGGTTTGGGCAGACGGTGCGCCGGTTTCTCGGCCGCCATCCCGACGGATTGTGCATCAATCTCGGCTGCGGCCTGGATGCAAGCTTCGAAGAACTCGAGGAAGGGGGCGATGCCCGCTTCACGTGGCTCGACGTCGATCTCCCCGACGTGATTGCGATTCGCCGCCGTTTCTTTGCGGAGACCGCCCGCCGCCGACTCATCGCCGCCGACATTACCGACGCGCGCCTCTTTGCCTCGATTCCCTGGGACAGTGGACGGCCCGCCATCCTGGTCGCAGAAGGTGTGCTGTACTTTTTTCAGCGCGCGCAGGTTGAGTCGCTATTTCGTGCGCAAGCGGAGGCGGCCGACGCGCGACGCGCGAACCTCGAAGTCGCGTTCGACTACGCGAGCCCGTTCGGCGCCTGGATCGTCACGCGGCGCCCGGCCCATCGACAACTCGGCACCACTTTCCATTGGACCCTGCACAATCCTAGCGAGTTGCGAAGCGTCGATCCGCGGCTCGAACTGGTCGAGGATTCCAACGTCTTTCTGAACGCGATGGGAACCGGCGCCCGGCAACTCGACGCGTTGTATCATCTGGTTAGCGGCAGCAGCCTCGGCGGATGCGCGCATCTTCGCCGCATTCCCGCTACTTAATGTAAATATTCAGACTGGTGGACCGGAATCAGCCAGGTCCGATTGGCGACTCGCTGCGCGCGCTGTGACTCGAAGCACGGCTACAGAGCGACGCATGTTGCAGCAATGCGTCATTTAACGGGCATCGCAGATGCGGAATCACCCGCCCTCCTAACGATTGTCAACTGATTCTCGAGGCATACTACTTGCTTCGTAGCGGTCTGGAGTAATTTCATACATTTTGGTCACATACGCGAAAGCGTCGCTATTTCAAGCAGAGACACGAAACTTACGGTAGCGCGCTCTTACCTGGCAATTTGACCGCTTTACATAAGCCTACAACCAGTATAGTAATACGACTGCAAGTGACCACGGGGACAACGGCCGATTGAGGCCCAAAAAACACGCAGGAGGACACGGGACAATGGACGCAATCACGAGGATGTTCGTAAAGGTGCGCGAGTATCAGCAGGGTCAGACGATGGCCGAGTATGCGCTGATCATGGCGGCGGTCGCGGTGGTTGTTTTCGTCGGTTATCAGACCATGGGTACCACCATCACCACGCTTCTCGGCAGCGTTGACGGCAAGCTGTAGAGCCAGCCGAATCTCGTGGTGGCGGACTACGGTCCGCCACTACATTCCTTCCTTCATTTCTTCTTTAGTTCATCTGATTCGAAGTACCGAGGCTTAGCAGTTATTGCCGAGCATTCGGCCGAGCACCATCGGCGCCAGTTCCGTGATGTGAAGCGGCGGCGCATCGGTTCCGTGGTCCAGGCCAGGGCCCATCGAAATCAGAAAACCGTCGGAGCGATGGTTCCCGCGACGCCCATCGGTAAGTTGGCCCTCTATTGTCCCGATCAACGCGGAAACGATCCGCGTCGGAGGGGCGATCGGAGTCCACGTCACAATCGCATCCGGCAGTAGCGGACTTCGTAGTCCGAGTGATCCCTGGTTGGTAAACTGAACCTCGTTGACCAGGGGATCGTCTGTCGCCGCGTCGCGAAGGCTCATGAAGCACTGGCGCATCCAATCCTCGTAACGGCCGCGCGTATCGTCGTCGAGCATTCCCTCGCGCTCGCGGCCGCGAAGGTTGAAGCGAATATAGGCGCTCCAGTCTGATCGGAGTCCTATCGCAGGCGTATAGGCCCAGTCGTGGCCCGCAGTATATGAACGATCGACGACGGCATCTTTCACGGCCGCCGGAACGTGGCTCGCCACCATATTTTGGAGCGACGCGGGCACCACCTCCAGCAGACCGCGTATCAGTCCGCGCTGTTTGGGTCGAATCGATCCGAACAGAGCCGGCTCGCGCTCCGCAAATCCCAAATTAACCCGGTCCATGATGTCCTGAAGGAAGTAGTTCTTCGAGGTATTCACTCCCATCCCATGCAGCGAGAAGATCATCACCGTGGTCTGCGATAGGTCCAAGGCGTCCAGGATGACACCTATGCCCTCGTCCACCTGCTCATACACATCCAGCGCAGCGGCCGGCGGCGGAACGGCCTGAGACTGGAGCCCTTCAGGCCATAGGACATGCCCGGCTCGATGAGACTCGGCAAACACGGTGATAAAGAAATCGCATTGACGGGCGTCCAGCAGCCAACGGGATACCTCACCCTTGAGTTTCGCGCCTACAAGCAGTTGATCGCGGATACTGCGCAGTTCACGCTCGGTCCTATCGACCGGGATCTCACATCTCATAGGGTGAACCCCAAAGCGATGCAGCACGTCGCGCACGAGATCCCGCTGATTCGATTGCGTCGGTCCAAACGAATCGTGAACTCCGAAGTTAGTTATCTCCATCCCTTGCTCGAGATGAGTTCTCATGCTCACCGGCACATCGAGCGCGCTAACTCTAATGCCACTGCGCTCCAGCTTGGCGTAGAATGGCTCGGCAGGAAGCCAGTCCGCGGTTACTCGCCGAATTCTCATCAACTGGGGATCCCACTGAATATGATGATAGATGCCGTGATCTTGCGGATAGGTCGCAGTATAAAACGTCGGCCATACTGATCCGTTGAACATGGCACAGGTCGATGTGAGCCGGCGCGTGACTCCGTTGCCAACGGCACGGCTGAAATTTGGGAGCGTCGCGAGATGCGCCTTGATGAAACTGAACTCGGCGGCATCGACGCCGATCATTGCCAGCTGTGGGCTTTTGGTGCTCATCGAATCTTAAGTGTCATTGGATCGATCACACTGATTCATCGCAATCCGTTTCAGCTGCCACGATCGTGCAAAGTAGATTGCAACGCCGGCCACGACACCGGCTATAGAATACAAGTAATAGAGCTGCTGCAGAAAAAAACCATTGACCGAAAACCAGAACCCTCCTCTTTTAGATAGCAATCGATAAAGATCTCGATTCAGCCAGATAGCTACCACAACCAACGCGACGACCAGCATCCAGAACTGGTATTTGAAGACAGCAATCGGAGTTATTATCGCGATTGCAATAGCTACTATCGCGGCTAGACGCTGATCGATCGAAAAGTTCAGATCTGCGGGTAAGCGGCGACCCTCCAGCCACAGTATCGTCCATGGGATCGCCCGCATCTTCAAGTCTGTAGTTACCAGCGATCGTAGAGTCCATCGCTTCAAATGTTTCACTTGCAGTCCGGGATCCAGAACAATCCGAATCCCGCGCGCCGTCATCCGGTAGCCGAGCTCGACGTCTTCGATACCATCGCGATGTTCGTCAAAGCCGCCTACCGCGAAAAATAGATCGCGCCGGACCACGCCGCATGCGCCCCAGAAGGTCGTGGCGTCGGTACGCGATCGCTGATGAAAGTAATGGTGCGCAAGATTCTTGAACCGGCTGATCGCGGACCTGGCTGCAGGATCGTCGTCGTACGAGCCGATTAACGCGCCCGCGTGGGTGCCTGACATCGAGGCTTCGGCGCGCGCAAGTCCGCCGGGAGCGATCGCTACATCGGCGTCGAGGAAAAACAATATCAGCGCTCGCGCCATCTCGGCGCCTCTGTTCCGCGCGCACGAGGGGCCCATATTCCGCGGCAGTTTGAGCAGCCGCACGTTATAGCGCGACGCGATTTCATAGGTGTCGTCCGTCGAACCGTCATCGACGACAATAATCTCAATCTCATCCGACGCTTGCGCAGTTAGAGCATCGAGGCACTGCGCAATAGTGGATGCCGCGTTCAGCGCGGGCACGATCGCAGATAGCCGCGGGAACGTCGTCGTCGATGGCACCATCTCTTCGACGCTTCACCTATCGCGCACTGACAATGTTGGGTCGAGCGCGGAAATGCCTGGCAGCCGCCGCTCTTCATTTTCGTCCAGTGCTATTGGTGGAATCGCGGTTTCGACGGCGACGCTCTCCACCTCGTCTTCCAGGTACTCGGCATCGGAATTGACGCGCCAAAGATCGAACGAACTCCCCATGACGTTTCTCGCCGCCATCAATCCCGTCAGCATGGCGTGGTCCTGATTGTCGTACTTATGCATCCCGTTGCGTCCCGCTACCTGCAGATTGCGTGCCGCGCTCTCCAGAAATTCGCGCACGCGAGCCACATTGCTCCGATAGTTATGGTCGTACATCGGATAGGCCTTGGCCTGGCGGACCACGATTCCATCAACCACTCCAGCGCAGTTCGCAAGCCCAAGCATGGCCAGCTCGTTCGTCGCCATCGCTATCAGCTCGCCGTCCGAGGCCGACCACAGCGCATCACACTCGAAACAAAAATATTCCAGCCCAAGCATAGTGAAGCGCGGATCAGGAACCATCTCATCGCTCCAGTTCTTAAAATTCTGAATGCG
>PMOH01000326.1:2472-10916 GCA_003161515.1 Deltaproteobacteria bacterium | reverse complement strand
AAGTGATTCCCTTCGTGCCTACGCAAGGCTTCACCGCACTGGCTCGTCACCGAAGTTACGCGTCCCCCAGCGCGCTCGATGCGAACCAGCCGCTCGCCCATCCGCACGACGCCGCCGCTTTTTTCGATCAGCCCGGCGACCTTTTCCCATACCTCTCCGGGACCATGCGGTGGATAGCGAAAGCGATCGACCAGGGTCTTGATGACCTTTCCGTCGTGCGGCCGGCCCGGCAGCAGACTCCGCATAAGCGACGCGAACGACAATCCTTTGATCCGCTGGGCGGCCCACTCCGCACTAATCTCGGAGCACGGCACGCCCCAGACCTTTTCGGTGTAGCTGCGGAAAAAGATCTCATAGAGCCGCCGTCCAAATGCGCGCACGACCCAGTCTTCGAAGCTTCTACTCGGCGAATCCCGATTTCGTTGCGCCTGCAAATAGCTCAGGAGACACGAGACCGCCTCGCGCGGACCGAGTTTTCGCAGCGCGTCGATCGGCTCGAGCGGATATTTGAAAAAGCGACCGCGATAGTAGATACGCGAAAGCCGACGCCGAACGCGCATCCGCTCACCCATCAACTCCGTCCACAAGGCCTCGATCTCCGGGTTCTTGGAGAAGAAGCGATGGCCTCCGATATCGAATCGAAAGCCTTTGTATTCGATCGTCCGCGCCAGCCCGCCGACGTATCGCGGATCCTGCTCCAGCACGACGACCGGATAGCCGTTCCTGGCCAGTTCATAGCCGCAGCTGAGGCCCGCCGGACCTGCACCCACAACTACGACACGTCCTCGGCGCTCGGAATCCAAAATCGTCTGACTCATTGAATACGCATGTCGCTACACCAGCAAGCATAGATAGGTCAAACGGTCGCTGGAGTATCTTTCGCGTCCGATCCCGTCGCTTGGCGCGTTTCAGTCACATTCATCTGTTGAAATACCGGCGATTTGCAATTCCCGGCTCTGATAAAGGTTCGGTAGGGAAGGATCGAGCGGGCACCCGCAGCGTCATTGCGCGACCAGCCGATACGATTAAATCTCGGCCCACTGGCTCCGTTGAAAAGTGGGATGCGGTACGCGCGGCCAGGAGGTGCATCCGTGCCCGAGACACCAGAAATCGAGACGGACAAACTCGAGCAGATAGCAATCGCGCAAGTCGCCCGCGAGAAGGAAGCCGAGCGCGACAAGAAGTCCTCCGATGCTGGTGCATCAGCATCACCGATTCGCCAACAGCGTTGCCCTGTTCCAGGTCGTTATCGCTGTGGTAGCAGCACTCACCCGGGTGCGGCCAGTCTGGTATGCATCGATACTCGTCGGCGTCGTTGGGGCGGTTCTCTTTATCGAGACTAGAGTGTGATGTTTCCCGCTCCGGTCCAATGCTTGGTTACTGACGAAAAATTATCACGACTAGTGCAAGGATCCCGAGGATCGAGATCAGTGCGGCGACCAGCACCGCCAGTGAACGCCGCCGGCCGACGTATTCCGCTCCGAGCCCTCGGATATCCTGGCGGTATTCAAGGGTCGCCAGGATCAGTGAGAAGAGTCCTACGCTCACCAATATGAAGGCGAAGCCGCGTGGACCGATCAGGCGATTCGGTCGTCCAGGGGGTGGCGCTTCAATCTGAAAGAATTTGTAGATGGTGAAGCCGAAGGTGATTAACGACGTCGCCGTTCTGATCCACGCCATCATCGTCCGCTCGTACGCAGCGCGCGTGCGCTCAATGGCGAGTCTGGTAGAAACGTCCAGGGCCGGTGCGCTCTGCGAAGTCTGCTGCTCTGTCATTTGCGTCTGGACCTCGAGTGTCTGGTTCGTCCCTAAGCCTGATGGTGCTCTCCACCGGCCGTTCCGGCATGTCGAGATCGAAACTCCGCCGACAAAATCTGCGCGCTAACCACCAGCATCCAGATTGGAAAGATCAGCGTGATCCATTTCCAGTTAGCGATCACCACCAACAGCACTAAGGCACACGCGAAGCCCAGGAATGCAACCCAGCGTGGGAAAATGGCAGTACGCAACCCGATGGTGCAGGTTGAGAACATGAAGACTCCTGCCATTTTCATGGCGAACAGGTTCAGTAGCGCGTCGCTCACACGGCGGTTGAAGTAGTAGGTCTCGTTACCGATACTACCGGCGGCCACCGAATCAATCATCGCTGCCATCACTGCCGCGGAACCGAACAGGCAAGCCACAAATAGCAATCCGCTGGCCAGAAATACGGTCGCGAAGAACTTATCTTCAAGCTCTCCCAAGCGGTGGCGTAGCACACCCATGAACCATAAAAATGCAATCCCTCCAAATGGAACAAGGTTGAGGGCAAACCGTACCGCATTTCGGCGGTCTGGCTCGGTCAGCCAGATACCAGGCAGGGACAGATCAGCCGGCACAGCGTAGCGGACGAGCCCCAGCCCGACGATCGTCAGCAGCGAAAAAATTACGCCGGCGACGGCCGCTCCTCGCGGTGGCACAAGGGTTTGCCGGCCAAAAGGCCTTGGTGTACTGGTCACGTTAAATTGAGATGTTCATCTTCGGTCGGGCGCGTCGATGCGGGTGCTGTGCCCCGCAGCTCGCCGGAACACAGCACCTTCGCTTTTTCTCGATGCGCGGCGGCAGGTCAATGGCTGCCGCTTCCGCCGGCGTCCACCAATTTCCGCATCACCGCATCCAGGTTGAAGGAGGCCGGCTTCTGACGCGGCGGGAACTTCTGGAAATTCTCGATCTGTTGGGCGACCACCGCCTGCATGCCGTAAATGATGTAGCAGTGTGAGATCATCCAGTCATAATACGTGTTCGAGTTCTCGTCGGCCCGCTCGAACGGATCGCGGCGCAGGTGGAAAATCTTTGGGGCCCGTAGATGCACGAACGGCTCGAGCCAACACTGCAGCTGCTTCGCGCGTTGCTCCATCAGCACTACTTTCCAGTCGCGCATGCGTATCGCCAGGATGTCACCGTCATCACTGATGTAGAAGAAGAACTCCCTTGGGCTCTCCTTCACCTCGCCGGTCAGGTACGGCAACATATTGAAGCCGTCGATGTGGACCTTGAAGGTCTTGTTGCCAACCTTAAGCCCATTCAGGAGCTTCTCCTTGATGTCGGACTCACCGGCGGCAGCCAGGAACGTCGGCAGCCAATCCTGGTGAGTGACGATCCCATTCACCACTGAGCCCGGCTTGATCTTGCCCGGCCACCGCACGAAGGCCGGCACGCGCCAACCGCCTTCCCAGTTGGTGTTCTTCTCCGAGCGGAACGGGGTGATGCCGGCGTCGGGCCAACTGTTGTAGTGAGGGCCGTTATCGGTTGTGTACATCACGATCGTGTCATCGGCAATGCCAAGCTCGTCGAGCTTGCCGAGCATCCTGCCGATGTCTTCGTCGTGGGCAACCATGATGTCGTTGTAGTCCCCCTGACCGCTCTTTCCCTCTGTGTCTCTCAGCCGGGTGAGTCCGGAAATGCATTGCGGTGGTGTTGTACCAGAGAAAAAAGGGCTTATCCGCTTTATGAGTATCGTCGATGAAGCGCAACGCCCGGTCAGTTATTTCGTCATCGATGGTCTCCATCCGCTTCTTGGTTAGAGGACCGGTGTCCTCGATCTTTTGCCCGCCTTTGCCGTCTGCCAAGCAGTGGAGCACGCCCCGGGGCCCAAACCGCTTCTTGAACTCGGGCATTTTTGGATAGTCGGGGTCCTCGGGCTCCTCCTCCGCGTTGAGGTGGTAGAGGTTGCCAAAGAATTCGTCGAAGCCATGCATCGTCGGCAGGAACTCGTCCTTGTCGCCCAGGTGGTTCTTGCCGAACTGGCCGATAGCGTAGCCATGCGGCTTGAGCAACTCGGCCATAGTCGGGTCGTCCGCGCTCAAACCCACGTCGGCGCCAGGCATACCGACCTTGGTGAGGCCTGTGCGGATAGGATTCTGGCCAGTGATGAACGCCGCTCGGCCCGCCGTGCAGCTCTGCTGAGCATAGTAGTCAGTGAAGGCGACGCCTTCGTTGGCCACGCGGTCGATGTTGGGTGTGCGGTAGCCCATCTGTCCACGGCTATTGTAGCTGATGTTCCACCAGCCAATGTCGTCGCCCTGGAGGATGAGAATATTCGGCTTGCCTTGCTCTCGCCATGTCAAACTCCTTTTGGTTGGGCCGCTGGCTTCAGATTCACTCTTTTTGTTAAGCGAAAGTCGCCCCGGCTATATGACGCGTAATTTAATCTGAGCCATCGTGAGCTGATATTGTACTTTGGTACAGTACGAAAACCCGTTGGGCAGAAAGGACGACGGTACCATTTGCAAATGGCCTGATCTCGGCGCAACTTTGCTCGCAGACGCCGGTCGAAGGGTTCTTGGTGACCACGGCGGAGCAACAGGAGTACGGCAATGGCGAAATTCTTTGCGGCGACCGATGCGGATCCTGCGGTCCTCAGCGACAAAACCATCGCGGTGATCGGCTACGGAAACCAGGGACGCGCGCAGGCGATCAATCTGCGCCGCGCCGGCCATCGCGTAATCGTTGGCAACCAGGAGGACGACAGCTGGCGCCAGGCGCGCGAGGATGGCTTCGAGCCGCTCGCGATGGACGCAGCCGCCGCACGCGCGGACATCGTGCTACTTCTACTGCCGGACGAGATCGCGCCGGACGTTTATCGGAGGATGATCGAACCGCATCTTGGGCGCGGCAAAACGCTGGACTTCGCCAGCGGCTACAACATCACCTACAAGTTCATCGTCCCGCCCCGCGAGGTCGACGTGATCCTGGTCGCGCCGAGGATGATCGGACAAGGCGTTCTCGACCTGCCTGCCAGCGGCAAAGGATTTCCAGTGCTGACCGGCGTTAAACAGGACGCCTCGGGCCACGCGCTCGCCACTACGTTGGCGATCGCGCACGGCATCGGCGCCTTTATGCCGCAAGGCGCAGTCGTCGAGTCGAGCTTCGAAGAAGAGACGATGGTCGATCTTTTCTCCGAACATACCTGGGCAGGTGCGATGCTCTTCCTGCTCGAACGCGCCTACAAGATGCTGCTCGAGGCCGGGGTCAGTCCCGAAGTCGCGATGCTCGAGCTGTATGCCTCGGGCGAGCTGGGCGAGATCGGCCGCGCAATGGCCTCGATGGGAATGTGGAACCAGCTCAAGCTGCATTCGCACACCAGCCAGTTCGGACAGCTCACCCACGGCGCGCAGTTCATCGGAGCCGACGCGGAAGCGTTGATGCGCAAAGCTATCGCAGAGATTCGCGATGGCACCTTCGCCAGACGATGGGCCGCGGAGCAGGCAGCGGGATCGCCGACGTTTCAGCAACTGCTCGGCGAAGTGCTCGAATCACCGATCGCCAAAGCCGAAGTTGATTTGTACGCGAAGTTGGGCCGGCGCTAGCGTGCCAGGTATCCTCCATCGACGATGAGAGGAGAGCCGGTTACGAACGATGATTCGTCCGATGCGAGAAAAAGGATCGCGTTGGCGATCTCCTCAGGCTGAGCGTTGCGACCTATGGGCTCGGAACGAGATGCCTGCCGCCAAAACTCGGCGACTTCAGCCGGCGTCCCTCGTTTGAGAATGTTGGTCTCGACGTTGCCCGGACATACGCAGTTGACGCGGATACCGTCGGACGCATACCGCGTCGCGAGAGACTTCGTGAGCTGCAGCGCGCCGGCCTTTGTGACGTTGTAGGCAAAGGTGCTGGCGCCGTCCATCTCCTGTCCGATGAAAGAAGAAATCGAGGCCAGGTTCACAATCGATCCCTTGTTCTGTTTGAGCATGTGCGGGATGACGTGCTTGCAGCACAGAAACATACTCTTCAAATTGATGTCCATCAGCCGGTCCCATTCCTCGACAGTCATCTCGGTGATGTCCTTAACGAAATGAACCCCCGCATTGTTCACGAGAACGTCGATGCGGCCGAATGCTGAGATCGACTCCTGCGCGAGCCGGCGCGCAATGCTCTCATCAGCCACGCTTCCTACAATGGTGCGAGCGCGTTCTCCTGGAATTTGCGGCATCAAGGCGTCCAACCCTCGCGCGTCGATATCATTCAGCACGAGGCGAGCCCCCTCGCGGGCAAATAGCATCGCAGTCGATCGGCCGATACCGCTGGCCGCGCCGGTCACAATCGCAACTTTGTCCTGAAGCCGCATGGTCCGCCTCCGCGGTGCAATTTAGCGCAGGTGGCAACCTGTCGTACAATGTTCGCTGCCTCGACGATCGCCTGGTAGGCCATACCGAGCAGCGAGAGTGATGCTAGCCAGCGCGTCGCGCACCGCTCCAGCACGGGTGACGGGCCGGAACCCGCCGAAGAGCCACCGCCACCGTTCACTCTGCCGAAGCCTTCCGTGTCTCACGTTCACCAGCTCGATGATTGAGGCGTGCTTATTTCTTGCGCGACATCTTCGGCGGCTTATAGCCGCGCGGCCGCAGTGTGATATTTGCGACGGATCTCCCCGAATAGTCCACCTCCGGCGGCATCCACTGCCGTTCAGCTCGTCGTCAGACGCTCGTGCTTATCCGACGATCCAGCGCAGCGCCTCGCTTGCGTGGCTCTTGTCGTAGGCTCTTACCTCCGGATGGACGAAGATCCTGACTGCGCCAATCAGCCAATGCTGCCACTCATGCGCGGCAATGACCGCGATCCGCTCGATCTTCTGTTGGTGGTCCTTTACGAAGCCAGCATGTTTCTCAAAAGCCGCGATATTCTCCCAGCCGTTGAAGCCGGAAGCATCAATTAGCAACCTGATTTTGCCATGCTGATTGATGAGAGAATCGATTTGCGGCGCAATTTGGCGGAAGTCGTCCGCCTTCAATTTGTCCGGCACTACGATCTTCAGCGCGTTAGGGGAGATAATCTCTGTCTTGATCATGCAGGCCTCCTTACTGGTTCACGATCGGTACATTACGCGTTCCGGCAGAAGAACTCTTTAGTTTCAACTATAAGGCCGAAGTGAACCAGCATGCTCAAATAAAAGTGTCGCAATCAAATCTCAACGTATCTGGATAACCGAGTTTTCCCTACCATTTGTGCTTGAGATAACCAACTCGTTCCCTGGTTCGTTGGCTGTCCAATGCATGCTCAACGTATATTTTGGCGGTAGCAGCACTATTGTTGAGAGAGAGCTTCATTCTTTAAAGCACTTATTCCGGTTAGGAAGGCAACCAGGTTAGATCACCCGGAAGTCCGGAGACGCGGTTATGAAACTTCGGGAGATCGGAATCCGGCGCTATCTGCAAGTTTCGAGCGGCTTAATTATTTTTGGCCTGCTCGTAGAAATTTTCACCCTGCTTTGGTTTAGCCCACTTTCGTTTGTGCTTTTTGTGGTCGTCGGTGTGACCCTGATAGGAGCGGGCATCCTGGTTTATCTCGTTTCGCTGGTCTTTGCTGTTTCTTCACCTTCAAATAATCGCGCATGAAAATAGGAACCCTCGCGCTGGCCTCAGTTTCGGCGGCCGCGAAGTAACTGGGACGTTATGCTCGGACTAACCGGTATCCTAATCGCCTTGGTCGTACTGACGATCATTATGGCCGCAGTGTTTCTCGTGNNTATGCATCGGCACGGGCATGTCCTTTCACAATGAGCGTTCGCAACAGACGTCGTACTGTATTTCGTGCCACAGCATGGTAACTCACGGGCAAAGTCTGCACCTGCTGGATAGGACTTATATCCCTGCCCAACATTTTCAGAATCACCTCGTGCCGTCGGACAAGGCCTGTTATACCTGCCACACCAACTACACCATGTACGGCCCATTGAAGGACAAGCTTAGAGGCTTAACCTATCTGTACATGGAGTATCTGAGCACTCCACCAAAGACACTTCACCTAATCGGCACCTACCCTAATTCAGAGTGCCTGCACTGCCATTTGGGCACCCGCGACTTTGAAGATAATCTCGCGCGCATGCCGCCTTTAGCTGTGCTCAAATCGGATCAAGTATCGTGCATTTCAAGCGGTTGCCACGATATGATTCACAACGTTTCCAAAATAGATCATATGAAAATGTGGACTGGAGGACCGGTGGCTTCCGATTCGTCCTCAGCCTCGGCAGCTAACGCGAACCCAGCCGCCGCGAACGGGCCAGCTGGAGGTTCGGCGGGCAAGACCGCGGACAGCGGGGGAAAGGCTGTTTTCGATTCTCACGGCTGCAAAGGATGCCACGGAGAGGCTGGCGCCGGCGGTGCCGGGCCGGCGCTGACTGATATTTCCACTAAGTATCCGTCCGCGAAATTGACGGCTCTTCTGAAAGCCCCGACGACCAAGATGAAGACCGCCGGCATGGTACCGCTGACCTTGAATGCTGCTGATATGAAAGCTCTGGTTACCTACCTTGGCAGCCTCGGCGGCAAATCAGGCGCAGCAGCATCGACTCCATCTAGTTCCGCCTCGTCCTCTAACACGAAGCCGGCCGCTGCGAACGAGCCAGCTGGAGGTTCGGCGGGCAAGACCGCTGACAGCGGGGGCAAGGCTGTTTTCGATTCTCACGG
>PMOH01000326.1:0-2345 GCA_003161515.1 Deltaproteobacteria bacterium | reverse complement strand
GCAGCGGCGTATCACAGCTTCTGCGCCTCCTGCCACGGCGACACCGGGACAGGAAACGGGTCTGGAGCGGTGGCATTTAATCCGCGGCCGGCGGACTTCACCGACTGCGCAAAAATGAAAATGCGTTCCGACGAATTCCTCTATCAGGTCGTGGCTAAAGGTGGTTCGGCGGAGGGTTTGAGCCGCAATATGCCTGGTTGGTCGGAAGCGTTCACCGACAGTCAGATACATGGCTTAGTAGAGTATGTGAAAAGCTTTTGCAGATAGAGGCAAGTGCCAGAACACTCGCGTAGTGCGCTTGACGCATCGCACATTCTCGTTCACTAGCTCAATGGAGTAGAGACGCAGTTACTTCTTGTGCGACCCCTTCGGCGGCTTATCGCCGCGCTTCGCCTGCCGTGCTGCCGCAGCATGATACTTGTGACGGATTTGCGCAAGGTCCACCTGGGCCGGCGGAAGCTTCAGATCCATGTCCTCCATCGTGTCGGCGAGAATCTCGGAGATGGCGAGGCTGCGGAACCACTTGTGATCGGACGGGATCACGTACCACGGGGCGTGCTTGGTGCTAGTCCTTTCCAGGACTTCCTCGTATGCCTTCATATACTCCGGCCATAGCTTGCGTTCCGAGTAGTCGCTCTCGCTGATTTTCCAGTGCCGCATCGGGTCATCGAGCCGCTGGGCGAAGCGCGCGAGCTGCTCCTCCGGGCTGATGTGTAGATAGAACTTGAGGATGCGCGTGCCGTTGTCGTGGAGCATCTTTTCGAAATCGTTGATCAGGTCGTAGCGCTTCGACCACACCGACTTAGGCACCATCTTATGCACGCGCACCACCAACACATCCTCATAGTGCGACCGATTGAAGATCACGACTTGCCCTTTGGCCGGCGTATGCAGGTGAGCGCGCCAGAGGAAGTCGTGGGCGAGTTCGATCTTGCTCGGCTGTTTGAAGCTAGTGACCAGCGTCCCCTGCGGGTTCATCGCGGTAAACACGTGGCGCACGACTCCGTCCTTGCCGCCGGCGTCCAACGCCTGCAGAACGACCAGCAATGACTTGCTGCCGTCGGCGTACAGCAGNNGATTCGTCGTGCTTGTCTTTGAATCCCGGGTCAATCTTATCGAGCCTGACCTTTGCGCCAGGCTCGACGACGAATCTCTTGCTGTAGTTCATAATTATCCTTGTTCAGACTCCGGGAGCACCCTGCCACTGCGTCGCGGCGACGGCCGTCACGAGATCGGAATGTGCGCCGGCGCCAAGCCGACCTTGGAACCGCGGCGCAGCAGCATCGCCGACACCAGCGCGATCGCGATTGCGATCAGAAGCAGCACCACCGCGAACCAGAGATAAGTTTCGATCTCGGTGCCAATCACCGCCGTCAGCGCGAGAAATACACTGACCCAGTAAAAGCTGCTGTCGAAGTGAACGCCCGCGAGAAAACAGGTCACCGTCAGCAGCAGGATGACCGTCAAAGCGACCGCATCGGTCGCCATCTGGCCCCGTGCATGCTGCATGAACAGGATCCTGACTGCGACTATGGGTCCGACCCAATGCAGCGCCTGGCGCATGAGTATTCGCCAGAGTGCGATCTCATACGCCCGTCCGGCAGCCAGTTCATGTGCAAGGCAGGCTACGCCGAAGATGGGAAACATCGCGCACCAGTAGAAGAGGGCCTTGTCGCTGGAATAGTTCGACAGAAAAAGTCCGATCATCACCAGTACGCCGAGTACTCCGACCACCACCAGGCGGCGGACGAACATCGATTCGAGCCCCTTCGCCCACGTGTTGGCCCGCATCAACGGCGACGGTGATTCGGAAGGCTGCGACGAGGCGGTCGCATGAGGCGGAAGCTCCGCGGTTGAAGCTTCCGGGAAATGATTCAGTTCGGATTCGTTGAGATTCACGTTAATTCGATCCTCTGTGAAGTTGCGGAGTTTCAGAAGTAACTGCTTACCTTTAAGTGGCAGCGGTCGCCGCGTTGCCTTGTGCGGCCGGATGAAGGTTGGCGTTGACTCTTGCCAGGTGGCGCTGATGGCTTGCGGCTCCCCAGATGCAGCATTTTGTAAACTTGAACCTTGGCCATATCGTTGATGAAGAACCATACGAGGGCGTAGCCCCACACTAGCAGCGCGTATTTCCATCCAAGTGGCGTCATGCCCCACCCGTAAACTGCGGCCAGTGTTCCGATAATCTGGGTTGCTTCGCACGCAACCACCAGGCGCCAATTGGGCCATGGCCGCTTCCAGAAAGTTCCAGCGCTTCGCGTGATGTAGATAGTCAAGTGTCCGGCTACCAGAAGCTTCAGGAACATAAGGCTCTGAACCACTGGGCGAGACAGGTGAAGGTATTT
>PMOH01000132.1 GCA_003161515.1 Deltaproteobacteria bacterium | reverse complement strand
GGTGCAGGGGTCCCCCCTGCCGCCCGCCGCGGAGGCGATTATTAGTGTTCCCGGGCCGCCCCTCTACACATCCTTAAACGCCACCTTCCTCCCCGACGCCTCAATCGCCGCCTGCGCCGCCGCCAGCCGCGCCACCGGAATCCGATACGGCGAGCACGACACGTAATCGAGACCCAGCCGATGACACAACTTCACACTCGCCGGATCCCCGCCATGCTCCCCGCAAATCCCAATCTTCAACTTCTTATTGGCCTTGCGCCCGCGCTCGATCCCGATTCGCATCAACTCGCCCACCCCAACCGGGTCGAGCTCCGCAAACGGATCCTTCTTATAAACGCCAGTGCGAATATAATCCGGCAGAAACTTCCCCGCGTCATCGCGCGAGATCCCGTACGTCATCTGCGTCAGATCGTTGGTCCCGAATGAAAAGAATTCCGCAACCTCGCCGATCTGATCCGCCACTACGCACGCGCGCGGCACTTCGATCATCGTGCCGATCGTGTACGCCACCTTGATCCCGCGTTCCTTGAACACCGCGTCCGCCACTTCGCGAATCTGCGCCGCCAAAATGTCGAACTCGCGACGCTCGCCGATCAGCGGCAGCATGATCTCCGGCATCGCCTTAACCCCTTGCTTGCGCAACTCGCACGCCGCCTCGATAATCGCGCGCGCCTGCGCCTGGTAAATCTCCGGGAAGCTGATTCCGAGCCGCGACCCCCGATGCCCCAGCATCGGATTCACTTCAAACAGGCTCGCACGCACCTGCTTCAGATGCTCGAGCGTCGTGCCGATCTTCGCCGCCAGCTCGCGCAGCTCGTTGTCCGCATGCGGCAGAAATTCGTGCAGCGGCGGATCGAGCAATCGAATCGTGACCGGCAGCCCCGCCATCCCTTTCAGGATTCCGACGAAGTCCTCGCGCTGCATCGGCAGGATCTTTTTAAGCGCCCGTCCGCGTTGCTCCGCATTCTCCGCCATGATCATTTCGCGCACCGCCGAGATTCGCTCGGGATCGAAAAACATGTGCTCTGTGCGGCACAGCCCGATTCCCTCGGCCCCAAATTCGCGCGCGACCTTCGCGTCGTTGGGAGTATCCGCATTTGCGCGCACTCCCAGTTTGCGTACCGCGTCCGCCCACGACAGAAATTTTTTGAAGTACGACGGCATCTCCGGATCGACCGTCGGCACCCGCCCTTCGATCACTTCGCCCGCCGATCCGTCGAGCGTGATGTACTCACCGCGCCGCACGACCGCGCCGTTGGCCGACAGAGTGCCTGCGCCGTAATCGATTTCCAGCGCCGACACTCCCGCCACGCACGACTTGCCCATCCCGCGCGCGACCACCGCCGCATGACTGGTCATCCCGCCGCGCGCCGTCAGGATTCCCTCCGCCACCTGCATCCCCTGGATGTCCTCCGGCGAGGTTTCGACGCGCACCAAAATTACTTTGCGCCCCGCTTCCGCGACCGCGACCGCTTCGTCCGCCGAGAAGACCACTTCGCCGTTGACCGCACCCGGCGACGCCGGCAGCCCGCGCGCGATTACGTGCTTTTTGCTCGACGGGTCCAGCCGCGGATGCAAAAACTGCTCGAGCTGTTCGGGCTCGACCCGCTTCAGCGCGGTTTTTCGATCGATCAACTTCTCGTCGGCCATATCGACCGCGATTCGCACCGCAGCCTGCGCCGTCCGCTTGCCGTTGCGCGTCTGCAGCATGAACAGGCGATTCCGCTCGATCGTAAATTCCATGTCCTGCGTGTCGCGAAAATGCTTTTCCAGCCGCCCCGCGATTTGCAGCAGTTGCTTGTAAACAGCCGGGAAGCTTTCTTCGAGCGTCGGATGATGCGCCGCGCGCTCGGCCTCGCTGATCCCTGCGCGCCTGGCCCATTCGCGCCCCGCTTTCAGACTGATCTGCCGCCCGGTGCGGATTCCCGCGACCACGTCCTCGCCCTGCGCATTCGGCAGGTACTCGCCGTAGATTCCCTTTTCGCCGGTGCCGGGATCGCGCGTGAACGCGACGCCGGTCGCGCAATCGTCGCCGAGATTTCCGAACACCATCGATTGCACCGTGACCGCGGTGCCCCAATCGCCCGGGATGTTGTTGATTTTCCGGTACGCGATCGCGCGATCGTTATGCCACGAGTCGAACACCGCGCCGATTGCCATCCACAGTTGCTCGCGCGGGTCCTGCGGGATATCGCGTCCGACCCGCGATCGAATCAGCTCGCGGAACTCACCGACCAGTTCCCGCAAATCATCGACCTTCAAGTCGGTGTCATTCTCGACCCCGCGCGTCGCCTTTTTATGCTCGATTATTTCTTCGAACGGATCCGGATCGTTCTTGTTCTCCGACTTCAGCTTGAGCACGACGTCGCCGAACATCTGGCAGAATCGCCGGTACGAGTCCCACGCGAAGCGCGGGTTGCCGCTGATTTGCTCGAGCCCCTTCACCGTTTCGTCGGTGAGCCCGAGGTTGAGCACCGTGTCCATCATTCCCGGCATCGAAACCCGCGCGCCCGATCGCACCGACACCAGCAGCGGATTCGTCGTGTCGCCGAATTTGCGCTCGAGCGCCTTCTCGACCCGCGCGACGCTCTTGGCCACGCCCTCGGTCAGCCCTTTCGGGTATTTGTGATCGTGATCGTAAAAATAGTTGCAGACGCGCGTCGTGATTGTGAATCCCGGCGGCACCGGCAGCTTCAGGCTCGCCATCTCGGCGAGATTCGCGCCCTTGCCCCCCAGCAGATTGCGCATCTCGGTGCGTCCTTGCGCCACCCCCGCGCCGAAAAAGAAGATCTCAGGATGAATCCGACCCATGTGAAATCGTTGCTCCCGCCTCCGCATCAAAATCGTGCGGCGACAATTTAATTTTTATTTTTCTAACGCGTCCAGCCGATTCGCTCTGCGATCACTTCGACCAGCCGCGCCGCTGGCACCCGCTCCTGCGTCATCGCATCGCGATCGCGGATCGTCACCGTGTCGTCTTCCATCGTCTGATGGTCGATCGTCACACCGTACGGCGTGCCCACTTCATCCTGACGCCGATAACGCCGGCCGATCGATCCAGCCTGATCGTACGCAACCGTGAAATGACGCTTCAACGCGTCGCGAATCGCGATCGCTTTTTCCGGCTGCCCCAATTTGCGCAGTAGCGGATAGACCGCAACTTTGATCGGCGCCAACCGCGGATCGAGCCGCAGCACGATTCGCTCCTCATTATCGACCACGTCCTCGTCGTACGCGTCGAGCATGAACGCCAGCATCGCGCGATCGACCCCCAGCGCCGGCTCGATCACCCACGGCCGAAAACGCGTCTTGGTGTCCTCGTCAAAATAAGTCAGGTCCTTGCCGCTGAACTTCGCGTGCTGATCCAGGTCGAAGCTGCCGCGCTTGGCCACGCCTTCGAGCTCGCCCCATCCGAACGGATACAGGAACTCGATATCGGTGGTGCCGCTCGAATAATGCGACAACTCATCGGTCGCATGCTCGCGCTTGCGCAAATGGTCCGACTTGATTCCGAACTTCACGTGCCAGTTGAATCGAAAATCGACCCAGTAGCGATACCACTTCTCTTCTTCCTCGCGATCGGGCCGGACGAAGTACTCCATCTCCATCNNTGCTCGAACTCGCGCGTGCGGAAAATAAAATTCTCCGTGGTGATTTCGTTGCGGAACGATTTCCCCTGCTGCGCGACGCCGAATGGCAGCTTGACCCGCTGCGTGTCCACCACGTTCTCGAAGTTCGAGAAAATTCCCTGCGCCGTTTCCGGCCGCAGATAGACCACGGACGCGGTCTCTTCGACCGGGCCCATGAAGGTCTTGAACATCAGGTTGAAATTGCGCGCCTCGGTCAGCTGACCGCCGCACTCGGGACATTTGTCGCCCTGGATTTTGTCCGCGCGAAACCGATTCTTGCACGCTTTGCAATCGACCATCGGATCGGTGAAATTTTGCAGATGCCCCGACGCTTCCCAGGTTCGCGGATGCTGAAAAATCGCCGAGTCCAGCCCCAGCACGTCGCTGCGGTACTGCACCATCTCGCGCCACCACGCTTCCTTGACGTTGCGCTTCAGCTCGACGCCCAACGGGCCGTAGTCGAAAGTGGATC
>PMOH01000465.1 GCA_003161515.1 Deltaproteobacteria bacterium | reverse complement strand
GCAAGCAGCGCGAAGGCGAACTCACCAAGACCAGCCGCATCTCGCTCGAAGATTTGAGCCAGCGGCTGGCGGCGGGCGAGGTCAAGGAACTCAAAGTTATCCTCAAGGGCGACGTGCAGGGCTCGGTCGAAGCACTCGCCGACGCACTCGCGCGGCTCTCCACCGAGGAGGTCAAGCTCGAAGTAATTCACGCTTCGGCCGGCGCGATTTCAGAAACCGACGTGACGCTCGCATCGGCTTCCAAAGCCATCATCCTTGGATTCAATATCCGTCCCGAACCCAAGGCCGCGAACCTCGCGGAGAAAGAGGGCGTCGAGATTCGCCTCTATACGATCATCTACGAAGCGATCAACGACATGCGCGAGGCGATGGAAGGTCTGCTGGCGCCGACCTACCGCGAGAAAGCGCTCGGCCGCGCCGAAGTCCGCAAGATTTTCAACGTGCCCGGCGCCACCGTCGCGGGATGCATGGTGGTTGACGGCAAGATCGTGCGCAGCGCGCGCGCGCGGCTGGTGCGCGACGGCCGTCCGGTGTGGGAAGGCAAGCTCGCCACGCTCAAGCGCTTCAAGGATGACGCGCGCGAAGTCGCGCAGGGCTACGAATGCGGTATCGCGCTCGAAAACTTCAACGACGTGAAGCCGGACGACATTATCGAAGCCTTCGAGATGGAAGCGATCTTGCGCAAGCTCGCCGCGCCCACTCCGCAGTCAGTGCGCGGTCAGGCGGCGGTCGAAAAGCAGCTTCAGCCTTAGACTGGGAGTGAGTTGGACGGTCCGGACGCGCCACGTGCGCGTTGGCGGAGGTGGCGTATCATGGTCATCGGTATCATGCGGCTGACGCTGTTTCTGCCCGAAAATCATTCGCTCAAGGGCAAGCGCCAGGTGCTGCGCGCGATCAAGGATCGCGTCCGCAACAAGTTCAACGTCTCGATCGCCGAGTCCGACAATCATGACATGTGGCAGCGCGCCGAATTGGGCATCGCGCAAGTCGGCAGCGATCGCGCCTTCGTGGACAAGGCGCTGCGCGAGGTCGTGAACTTTATCGATTCGCTGGGCCTGGTCCCGCTCGGCGAAGAGCAGCTCGAAATCATCAACTACTGAGACCGGTGAAGAACAGTGCCTGAAGGCCGAAGACCCGAGCGCGTAGCCGAAGCAGTCCTGAGAGAACTCTCAGCCCTGCTCGTGCGTGATTTGCGCGACCCGCGCCTGCGCGGAATCACGCTGACCGCGGTCAAAATGGACGACGACCTGCGCCACGGCCGCGTCTATTTCTCGCATCTCGAAGGCAGCGTGCGCGCCCCCGCCGCAATCGCCGGCTTCAAAAGCGCCAGCGGCTTCATCCGCCGCGAAATCGGCAAATCGCTAGGCCTTCGCTACACCCCCGAGCTGGATTTCGAATTCGACCCCGCCCTCGAACGCGCCGCCCGCATCGACGCCCTACTAAAACAGTCCGCCCCCAAGGATTGAACACGGCACTTAATTGAATTTGAAACCCACGGTGGGTTTCAAACTTTCTTCGGCAGGGGTAACCCCTGCACCCAGCACTAATCGCAAAATGGCGAGGCCGCCATTTTGCTCTCAGATTCTTTTTCCTGCTGCCTTCTTTTTCTTGTGTCATCCCGAGCGAAGCCGAGGGACCCCGGATCTTTCTCGACGCCAACCGCCGCAGCCCCAATCACGGATCAACCACGGTGTGTGACGCGTCGATTCCATCCTTGTGTCATTCCAGAGCGAAGCGAATCCCGGCTCCTTCTTTCCTCAACGCCACCCAAAGACTGAACACTCCCGCTCTGTCATGATCACCACGACATGGAACCTCAGCGAAGAATCACGGTTCTCGTTCGCGGCGATCTACTCGCCAAAGCCCAAAAAGCCGCGCGAGCCGGAATCAGCGAAACCGTTCGCCAAGGTCTCGAGTTACTGGCCGCGAGCGATGCCTGCGACCAACTCCTGAAAATGCGCGGTAAGGTGCAGTTTTCCATCCCTATAAGCAAGCTGCGCCAACACCGCTGATCTGTCTGCTCACCGATCTCAAGCAGCTTACTTCGACAGCATTCGCTCGCGATTCTCTGACTTCGCGCCGCGTTCCAGCAGCGGCTCGACGTCGCCTGTGATTAGTCGCGAGCCGCGATCGTTGCGGAGGTACGTCCATGCCCATTCGATGATGACGATGAACCGATTGCGGAATCCAATCAGAAAGAAAAGGTGCACGAATAGCCACATCAGCCATGCGACGAGGCCGCTGACGTGCAGCTTCCCGATATCGCCGACCGCGGCGGCCTTGCCAATCGTCGCGAGCGTCCCTTTGTCGCGGTAATGAAACGGCAGCGTTGGCTCGCCTCGAATCAGGCGTACGACGTTCTTCGCCGCATGCCGCCCTTCCTGCATCGCAGCCGGCGACAATCCCGGCACCGGCTTGCCGTCCGAAGAAATTGACGCGAGATCGCCGATCACGAACACATCGTCAGTGCCGGGCACCGAAAGATCCTGATTGACGATCACGCGGCCCGCGCGATCGAGCTTTGCCTCCGTAGTGGCTCCCAGAGCCTTGCCTAGCGGCGACGCGGCCACACCCGCCGCCCAGATTGCGGTGCGCGACTCGAGCCGTATCCCGCCGTGTGTGACGCCGCGATCGTCAACTAAGGTCACCGGAGAGTCCGTGATTATCTCGACGCCGAGGCGCTCGAGTTGCCGACGCGCGCTCACCGACGACTCGGGGGACATCGCGGGCAGCACCTTCGGACCCGCCTCGATCAGTACGATGCGCGCGTTGCCGGGATCGATTCTTCGAAAATCGCGCTCGAGCACGCGCTGCGAAATCTCGGCGAGCGCTCCCGCCATTTCGACGCCGGTCGGACCGCCGCCGATTATCACGAACGTCATCCAGTTCGCGACTTCCACTGGATCGATCTCGCGTTCGGCCGCCTCGTAAGCGACCAGAACGCGTCGCCGAATCTCGACCGCATCCTCGAGCGTCTTCAACCCCGGCGCCGGCTCCATCCATTCTTCGTGCCCGAAGTACGAATGGGTCGCGCCGCTCGCGACGATCAAATAGTCGTACGCCACTTCACCGTCGAGCAGTTGTACGATCTTCTTTCGCGTATCGATCGACACCGCCTCGCCGAGAATCACGCTCGCATTACGCTGCCGCCGCAGTATCCGCCGGATCGGCGACGCGATGTCGCTCGGATTCAGCGCCGCGGTCGCGACCTGGTACAGCAGCGGCTGGAACAGATGATGGTTGCGGCGATCGATCATCGTCAGCCGAATCGGCGCACGCTTGAGCGCCCGCGCCGCCGCGATCCCGCCGAATCCGCCGCCGATGATCACGACATGTTTGGCCGCGTCCATGACTAAGATCGTAACGGGCTACCGCGAGTGGAGCGAACGCTCTTAAGCGCCGCGATGGTATCGGGTAAGGTGATGGGTCTTCTCATGAACGCAATCTTGTTGGTCGATAAGCCCGCCGGAATCTCGTCGGCCGAAGTGGTGCGGCGCATCAAATCGCGGGTGAAGCCGGCTCGCGTCGGGCATCTCGGCACGCTCGATCCTTTCGCGACGGGCCTATTGCCGATCATGATTGGCGAGGCGACCAAGCTTGCGCCGTTTATCGACAGCGGCGACAAGGAGTACGCGGGCCTTATCCGCCTTGGCGTCGAGACTGACACTCTCGATCGCGACGGCGCCGAAGTTCGCCGCGCCGACGTGCCCGCTATCTCCGCAGAGAAGCTGGCGCAGGTCACTACGCAGTTCACCGGCGCGATCGATCAAGTCCCGCCGGTATATTCCGCGATCAAGCGCGCCGGTGTGCCGCTCTATCGTCTCGCGCGCCGGGGCGACGAGGTTGCGCCGCCGGACAAGCGCAGCGTCGAGATTAAGCGTCTCGATCTCAGTTGCGAAGCATCCGACTCGATCCGATTCGTCGCGACCTGCTCGCCTGGCACCTACGCGCGATCGCTGGCACGCGATATCGGCGTGGCACTCGGAACCGTCGCGCATCTCGACGAACTCCGTCGGACCCGCAACGGTGCATTCTCGATCGCCGACGCGATGCCGCTAGCCGACGTCCTCGCATCGTTCGATTCGGGCGCGCCGCTCCGCCTGATTTCTCTTCGTGACGCGCTCGTCGGCATCCCCGAGGTGATGGTCGATGCCGTCGCCGAAAAGCGCCTACGCAACGGCGACTCGCGCGCGCTTGATTCGCTAGTTCCGGGCGGCGGTTCGCTCTTCAAGGTGATATCGGCGACCGGCGAGCTGATTGCAGTAGCGCGCGCGACCTCGCGAGTGACGGCGATAGTGGAGCGAATTTTCAACCTCGATTCCCGGCAACCTAACCCCTAACCCCTTCCCTCGAGGGAAGGGGAACAATCGCACGGAAGGGAAGGGGAACAATCGCGGAGAGTGCCGCCTTTTCCCCGAGAACCTGAGAGCGAAAGGTCGTCCTCGACATTTCGCGATTTCTTCTCACTGGGTGCAGGGGTCACCCGTGCCGAGGGAAGCGTGGAACCCACCGTGGGTTTCACATACCATAAAGTGGTTTCCTCCCCCTACGGTGTACCCCTACCTTTACTCTCCCTCCCGGCTCTGTTAATTTGGTCGGCTAAAGATAAAGGAAAAAGGGAAAGTAAGAACTCCGAATGCCTCTTCCATCAGCCCGTAAGCGGGAAGTCATAGAAGCCAACGCTCGAACCACCAATGACAGTGGCTCGCCTGAAGTTCAGGTCGCGCTACTCTCGGCCCGGATCGACCAGTTGACCACGCATCTCGCGGCGCACAAGAAGGACCATCACACGCGCCGTGGTCTGTTGCGTTTGGTCGGCAAGCGTCGTCGGCTGCTTGATTACCTGCATTCGCGCGACTTCTCGCGCTACAAAGGGCTGATCGAAAAGCTGGGTATCCGGAGATAGGCTGCACATATTTTGCCGCGTTGCCCTCAAACACATCGGGCGCGCGGGCCTTGGCTGCCAACCTGGCAGAAAAACAAGGCGCGTCCTCTGTGGCGCCCAGCGGGCAATTAAAACCGCAATCGTCGCGCGGCCTCAGATCCTCCCTCAGGTATCACTAATGTACGAGAAACTCGAAATTGATTTCGCGGGGCGCAAGCTCTCGCTCGAAACCGGCCGCCTCGCCAAGCAGGCGCACGGCAGCGTGCTGGCCACTTACGGCGACACCGTAGTGCTCGCGACCGCGGTCTCGCAGTATGAAGCGCGGCCGAACATGGATTTTCTGCCGCTCACGGTTGACTACGTCGAGAAGACCTTCGCCGCCGGCAAAATTCCCGGCGGTTTTTTCAAGCGCGAAGGACGTGCTTCCGAAAAGGAAGTTCTCACCTCGCGCCTGATCGACCGCGCGATGCGCCCGTTGTTCCCCAAGGGCTACGATCGCGAGACCCAAATTATCACGACCGTGCTGTCGGCCGATCGCGACAACGATCCCGACATGCTCTCGCTGATCGCGGCGTCGGCGGCGTTACTGGTCTCCGACATCCCGCACAAAGGCCCCGTCGCATCGGTGCGGATGGGCCGCGTGGACGGCAAAATTGTCGTCAATCCGACTCATACGGAACTCGAAGGCAGCGACGTATCGCTGGTCGTCGCGGCGAGTCCCGAATCGATCATGATGCTCGAAGGCGGCGCGCAAATCGTTGACGAAGAGGTGATCCTCGAAGCGCTGTTCGCGGCGCATGAGGCGATGCAGCCGATATTCGCGATGCAGGAAGAGCTGCAACGCCGCGCGGGCAAGCCCAAGCGCGAGTTCGCGGTCAAGGAACGCGACGCTTCGCTGTTGAAGGCGGTCGAAAAGAGCATCGGCGACAGTATCGAAAAAGCGCTGGCCATCAAGGGCAAGAAAGAGCGCGCCGCCGCGGTGTACGCGGTCAGCGACAAGGCCGTGGCCGAGCTCGCCGAGAAATTTCCCGAGCGCTCGAAAGAAATTATCGACGCCTGCGACTACCTCGTGCGCACGCGCGTGCGAATGGCGATTCTCGACGACGACAAGCGCATCGACGATCGCAAGTCCACCGACATTCGCCAGGTCAGCGCCGACGTTCAGATCCTCCCGCGCGTCCACGGCTCCGCGGTCTTCACCCGCGGCGAGACGCAGGCGCTCGCGACCGTCACGCTCGGGACCTCCTCAGATGAACAGAAGATCGACGCCTTGCTCGGTGAGCGGTTCAAGAAATTCCTGCTTCATTATAACTTCCCGCCGTTCTCGACCGGCGAAGTGAAATTTCTGCGGGCACCGTCGCGGCGCGAGATCGGCCACGGCGCTCTCGCTGAACGCGCTCTCTCTCCGATACTGCCCGACGATGCCGACTTTCCGTACACGATTCGCGTCGTGTCGGATGTGCTCGAGTCCAACGGCAGCTCCTCGATGGCCACGGTGTGCGGCGGCAGCCTCGCGCTGATGGACGCGGGCGTGCCGACCAAGTTCCCGGTCGCGGGCATCGCGATGGGTTTAGTGAAAGAGGGCGACAAGGTCCGCGTGCTCACCGATATCCTCGGCGACGAGGACCATCTCGGCGACATGGACTTCAAGGTCGCGGGCACCAAGGCGGGCGTCACTGCGATCCAGATGGACAACAAGGCCGGCGGTGTGTCGAAGGACATCATGCGCCAGGCGTTGCATCAGGCGCGCGACGCGCGTTTGCACATTCTCGGCATAATGGAAAAAGCGCTGCCGGCGGCGCGCAAGGACGTCTCCAGCTACGCGCCGCGAATCGTCACATTGCACATCAAGCCCGACAAGATTCGCGAAGTGATCGGCCCGGGCGGCAAAGTCATCCGCGGCCTGGTCGAGCAGACTGGCTGCAAAATAGATATCGAAGACGACGGCACCGTGCTGATCGCGTCGGCGGACGGGACCGCGATGGAAAAAGCGATCAGCATGATCCAGGCGATCACGGCGGAGCCCGAAGTCGGCAAAATCTACGACGGCGTAGTCCGCAAGATCGTCGAGTTCGGCGCCTTCGTCGAGATAATGCCCGGCACCGACGGCCTGCTGCACATCTCGCAAATCTCAAACGAGCGAATTCGCCGGGTCGAAGACGTGCTGCACGAAGGCGACGAAATCAAAGTGAAAGTGCTCGACGTCGATCGCAGCGGCAAAATCCGCCTTTCGATGCGCGAAGCTGAACAGGAACCCAACAAGGGAAATTAATCGGCGAATGATTCAAAAGAGTGTTATCGGAAACGGCGTGCGCATTCTCACCGAGGCGATGCCGCAAGTCGTTTCCTCGTCGATTGGCATTTGGGT
>PMOH01000359.1 GCA_003161515.1 Deltaproteobacteria bacterium | reverse complement strand
ATCGTCGCCAGCGCCGACGCCCGCGAGCGCGATTTCTCCGGCCGCGGCTATCGCTCACGCGCGGCCGACGGCTTCGCCGCGCCGTTCGAGGATTTCGTGGGCGATCTCGGCGGCGAGATTCCCCTCTTCGTGCGCAGCGTGCTCGACGCCGCCGGCCAGTTCGTCGCCGAGAGCGGCGGCCTCTCGAGCGGAATCGTGCGCGAAGTCACCCGCGACGTGAAACGCAGCGTCGGCGAAGGACTGCGCGAGGTCGAACGCGCAATTTCCGAAATCGAGCAGCACGTCCCCGAAGACGTCGGCGCGCGCCTGTCGAAACTCGGCAAGGAAATCGGCGAGCTCGTGTCGCAGGCGGTGCGCGGCGGCTCGAGAGAGGCGCGCACCGAAATGCGCGATCGGGTGCGCGAGGCCGCACGCGAGATGCGCGACAAGATCCGCGAAGCCGCCCGCGACGTCCGCAACCGTCCGCACGACCAGCCCGGCAGCACTACTCAGTCGAATAGTCAATCGACTACTCAGTCGGATGTCGAAAAGAGTAGTCAATCGGCAAAATTCAGACCTGGCGCGACGGTTAAACTGAATCGCGACGACGCCATTCTCGAAATTCTCGCCGCCGTGAAAGACGGCCGCCTCGAACCTGACGAAGCCGACGATCTGATCAACGCCTGGATGGAAGTTTCGCGCAGCGACGAGGTTCGCCACTGACGGCCTACCGTTCGTAGTGCCGGATCTCGATCAGGTGGCGGCTCGGGTCGAAGAAGTAGAGGTTCTTGCCCGGCCCGCGCGCCGCCTCCAGCCGAATTGATCGACTCGGCCGTCTCGTCGCCGGGACCGCGCATATTTCCGACCTCGTCGAAGGCGTCTCCATATTCAATTTTCGCGTCGATGACCCGGCGGAAGACTTCGTCGAATTCCTTGCGCGACATCGCGAACGCAAGATGCTCGCCGCCCTTGGTGCCCCATCCCGATAATTGCAACGTGAAGTCAGGTGTCACTCGAAGTATCGAAAACGGCTCGCGATCGCCTTCGTACTTGAGGCCAAGGATGCCGACGTAAAACTCGACGCTCTTTTTCCGATCGTTCACCGCGAGAATCATATGATCGAGTTGGATCGCCATTGCATCATTCACTTCGGGAACTGCGTCATCGATAGCAGATTGCCATCAGGATCTTTAAACCAACAAACCTTCCCCACTCCATCCGGAGTGGTCCAGATGCCCGCCGCGTCCTGTTGCAGTTCCGCAATGCGCTCGAACTTGACGCCCTTTTTGGCGAGCTTCTCAACGATCGCGCCGATGTCAGGGACCTTCCAGCCCAGCGCCGTGAAGGGCACGGGCGTGAACTTCTCGGGCGGCTTCTCTATATGAAGATGTCTCCCGCCCACCTCGTAGATGATCGCCCACCATGCGTCCTCAACCAACTTGAGGCCGAGCACCCCGCCGTAAAAGGCCTTCGCTCGTTCCGGGTCTGTGGTTCCAACAAATGACATCACTTCGTAATCACCGAGCATGTTGCGATTCTCCTTCATGCCGATATTGGTGAGTTGTACCATTTTGAGCGAATGGCCGTCTTGCGCTAGATTGCCAACCAATGCCGAAAAAGCGCCATTGGTTTTTCGACTCCCACAAGTACCAGGTCCGCACCGGGATAGTTCCCGAATACCCCGACGGCCACGTTATCAAAACGCATTCGCATCCGTGGCATCAGCTGGTTTACGCGTCGAAGGGCGTCATGACGGTGCGCACTCCGAACGGCGCGTGGGTCGTCCCCATCCATCGCGGCGTATGGGTCCCGGCCGGCACGCGCCACTCGATCGAGATGTCGGGGGCGGTGTCGCTGCGGACACTCTACCTGGTGCCGCGCCTGAGCCGCACGCTGCCCGACGAACCGCGCGTGATCGGCGTGTCACCATTGCTCCGCGAACTGATTCTCCGCATCGTCGAGCTCGACAGCTTGAATCTTCGCAACCCCGCTCACGCGCACCTCGTGTCGGTCCTGCTCGATCAGCTTCACGTGATGCAATCCGACGCCGTGCATCTTCCGCTGCCGCGCGACGCACGCGCGAAACGAATCGCCGCGATGCTGCAGCACCGCCCGTCCGACAATCGATCGTTGATCGAGCTGTCGAAGCTGGCCGGCGCCAGCAAACGCACCGTCGAGCGCTTGTTCAAAATCGAAACCGGCCTCGGCTTCGGCAAATGGCGTCAGCAACTTCGGCTCGGTCATGCGCTTCGGCTGCTCGCCGCGGGCGACGCAGTCACGACGGTCGCCTTCGACGTCGGCTACGACAGCATCAGCGCGTTCATCTCGGCGTTTCGCCTGACCTTCGGCAAAACCCCCGGCCAGTACTTCCGCGTCGCGTGACGACGGATGGTTGTGGCGCTCGCGCCCGCTTTGCTATTGAGGTTCGCAGCCGAGCCGTAGTTTTTGCGGATGTGAGGAGACTCGTGCGGATGATGGTTGATCGGTAGCTCGATGCTCGACTTCTTCAGAGACGCGCCGTGGCTGACCCGCCGGCGCCTCGCGGCGTACCCGAAACTGTTCCTGTCAGTTTACGTTGTAAGCGCCGCGGTCTGGATGCTGCGCAGCAAGGGCCTGATCGATCCCGCGGGACATCCAATCGGCGCCGACTTTATCGACCCGTGGTCCGCATCCTGGCTGACGCTCCATCGCGCGCCCTCCGCCGTTTACGACATCGCGCGCCTGTGGACCGTCGAGCGTTCGGCGGTTGCCGATCCAGCGGTCGGGTTCGCCGGCTTCCACTACCCCCCTTTGTATTTGCTGATCATCCTGCCGCTCGCGCTGCTGCCGTATGCATGGTCGTTGCTCGCGTGGACGGTCGCAACCTTCGCCGCCTATCTCGCCGTGATGTGGAAGATCGATCCCGAGCGCGATTCGCTTTGGCTGGCGATCGCTTTTCCCGGCGCGCTGGTCAATCTGACCAACGGCCAGAATGGATTCCTTACACTCGGGTTGTTGGGAGCCGCACTGCTGACGCTCGAGCGGCGTCCGATTCTCGCCGGCGTGCTGTTTGGGTTGATGAGCTACAAGCCGCAGTACGGCCTGCTCGTTCCGATCTTTCTGATCGCCACCGGCCGATGGCGCGCGATCGCAGCGGCGTCGGTCACGGTGTTGCTACTGGCCGCGCTGTCGTTGGCGATCTTCGGTCCGCAAACCTGGCAAGCTTTCTTCTCGAGCATCGCCTTCACCCGTCACGTGGTGCTCGAGCAGGGCGGCAGCGGATTCGAGAAACTGCAAAGCGCTTTCGCGGCGGCGCGCCTGTGGGGCTTCAGCGTCGCGACCGCCTACGCATTCCAGGCCGCCGTCAGCCTGCTCGCCGCGATTGTCGTCATCTGGATCTGGCGTGCGACCGCAAACTTCGATCTTCACGCCAGTGCGCTCGCAATCGGCGTCCTGCTGATGACTCCTTATATGATGGACTACGACCTCGTCATACTCGCGCTGCCCATCGCGTGGATTGCGCTTGAAGGCCGGCGCGCGGGCTTTCTGCCATGGGAGAAATCGATGCTCGCATTCTGTTGGCTGCTGCCGCTGTTCGCGCGCTCGCTCGCCGGCCACGCAATGATCCCAGTCGCGCCCCTCGCGATGCTCCTGCTGCTAGCCGACGTCGCCCGCCGTGTATTGATTGCTCCCGCGATTGTTCCCCTTCCCTCGAGGGTAGGGGTTAGGGGTTAGATTGTCCGGGAGGTTGCACCATCGCCCAACAAATCGCGTGCGCTTTCATCGAGCAACCGCACGATCTCTTCTTCGCTGATACCCAAAGACTTCGCGTCGCCCCCGGCCACCGCGTCGCATAGCGCCTCGGCGATCAGCAATTGCGCGAGCATCCGCGCCCGGCTCGGCACGCGAGTATTCCGCGCGCGGATGAGCCTCGTCATCGTCTCGATCTGCCGGCCGCGCGAGGCAATCCGCGCGGCGTGCACCACGTCGTCGGTGGCGCTCAGCGCACGCAAGCTCGCGCGAAAGGTCCGCCACTTGCGATGATGCTCTAGGACGGCGCGGCTCAGCCGTCGGCGAATCGCGCGCGCGCTCCCGCCCGATTTCAGGATGGCCTCAACCGACGACCACTCCGCGCTCACCCAGTTCTCGTAAACGGCGAGAAAGATCGCGAGCTTGTCGGGAAAATGAACATAGAAGGTGCCGGGGGCGTAGCCGGCCTCGCGCGCGATCCGGTTCGAGTCGGTGCCATGATAGCCGGCCGAATTGAATATCTTCGCGGCGGCCTCGACCAACGCGCGCCGTGTCTCGACGGGTTGCCGATGCCGTTCCGGCCTGGTCCGAGTCGCCGACTTCGCAGCCGAAGTGACCCTGCGCAACTTCGTACGCATCATCTATATCGCCGCCGCTGCTCGCGGCCGCGCCGATCTGTCGATGGCAGTTGCTCGTTCGAGAAACGGCTCGACCGCCGCGAGAAACTTTTCGGGCTCTTCGAGGAACGGGCAGTGGCCGCCGCCGAAGAGCGCTACCGAATGATTTGGAAAGCGGCCAATCGCATCTTTGCTGCGCGCGAACGAGACGACCGAATCGCCCGAGGCCCAGGCGAAGAGAACCGGACATTCGATTTGCGCGCCCACGCCGGTCTGATCGGCCTGCGGCGTACGAAAGCCCAGCCACGCTTGCTCCCAGATTGCGGCGCATTCTCCTGCCGCATCGACAATCCGATCTCGCTGCGCGCGTGCGGCGGGCGTTTTGAGGAACTGCCGATAGAGCATCGAGAACACCGGCTTGAAGTAAAACGCATCGCGCTGTCCTGCGCGTCCCAACGCCGCCATCATGCCACAAAACCTGCGTCCAAAGTTGTTCATTGGAACCAGGCCGCCGGGATCGGCGAGGACCAGCGCCGCGACCCGGCTGGGAAACTGCGCCGCATAGGCCATCGCCGCCGACCCGCCGATTGAATTTCCAATCAGCACGGCGCGGTCGATATTGAGCGCGTCCATGAATCCTGCGAGCAGATCCGCGTAGCGCGCGAGACGCGCCGGATGCGTATCGACGCCCGAGCGTCCCTGGCCGGGCCAATCCGGCGTGATCAATCGCCACCTGCGCGCGAGCCGGTCGGCAACGTGCTCGAAGTCGCGGCTCCCATGGGTGATCGCATGCAGCCCGACGACCGGAAATCCACCGCCGCGATCGTCGTAGGCAATCGAGACTCCATCAACGGTTACCCTGCGACAGTCCGGACTCGCGCCAAGCGCAAAACGTTTCGGTTCCGCATTCGCTGCTGGTGTCATCGGCATTCCGCTCCTTCGTTTAATGATGATACTGATACCAATATCATTCATGCGATGCAAATCAGCACGAGCCCCGGGAGAACGGCGCGGGCTACAGCTTATAGGTCTTGAGCGCGGTCAGGATTTTCGTTGTTAACTCGCTGTTTAGCGTCATGCGCTCGAGCGTCATCCCTTCCAGGGTCAGGCACACGATATGCGGGATCAATTCGTAGTAGGCGCCGGCGTTTTCAGGCCGTGGAAAGAGTTCTTCGAACGATCGATTGATGAATTCCGCGACACGATCGCTGGCAGGGCGCACCGACTCTCGCAGGTAGGAATCAGTCCGGCTCGCAACGATCAGCTCAATCCACGCGGTCGCCAGGCGGCCGTTGAGGCTCTCCCACAGCAAATCGATTGCCATCGCGCGCCGATCGTTCTCATTGGTCAGCCGACTCACCTTCTCTTTCAGCTCGTTGAACTTAAGTTCGATAAGGTGCTCGACTGCGCTCGTCAACAATTCTTCTTTCTTGGGGAAATGGTAGAGCTGGGCGCCACGCGACAAGCCCGCGCGCTCTGCGATTTCGGAGGTCGTGGTATTCGAGTAGCCTCGGTCTATTAGGCATACGATAGCTGCATCGAGCAGCCGCCGGCGAGTTTCCGCAGTCTTCTCGTCCTGCGTCAGCCGTTGTTTGAAGTTCGATCCGGTCGGTGAGGCGCCCATAACTCGGACAATCGTAGCAGACTGGAAGTTGATATCAAGGAATATTTGGCGCGCGCTTATTAGACTCACTACTGCAAGAATAACCCCTACAAGTGATATGAATTCCCTATGCCAGCGACCACGAGCGTAGAGGCCGAAACGACCGGCCCGACTGGCTGGCGGCGTTCGCTCGAGCAGTATCGCGATCGACGCGTTTTGCTCATCCTGCCGCTCGGATTTGCCAGCGGACTGCCGCTGCTGCTGACATTTTCGACGCTGTCGGCCTGGTTCGCCAAGGCCGGCGTCGCGCGCGCGACAATCGGCGCGTTCGCGCTGGTCGGCACGCCGTACGCCTTCAAGTTCCTGTGGTCACCGCTGATAGATCGTCTTCCGCCACCGATTCCGATTGGCCGGCGGCGCGGATGGGGCCTCGCGATTCAACTTGCGCTAATCGCCGCGACCCTCGCGTTGGGCGCCTGCAATCCGCAAGTCAATCTCGCGCGAATGGCAGCCTTGTGCATCCTCGTCGCATTCCTTTCCGCCAGCCAGGACGTCGTGATCGACGCTTACCGGGTCGAAATCCTGACGCCCGAACAGCAAGGCCCCGGCGCCGCCATGATCCAGACCGGCTATCGGATCGCGATGCTGGTGTCGGGGGCAGGCGCGCTGATCATCGCGGCGCGCTGGGGGTGGTTCGCGGCATACGCGACGATGGCGGCGTTGCTCAGTGTCGGCATGCTCGTTTTCATTTTCGGACCCGAGCCGACGATACCACCCGACGCGCAGCCGCGGACCGCGTCGCGCGGGCTCGACGCGATGCGCGAATGGTTCGCGACCGCCGTAGCGGGGCCGTTTGCCGACTTCATGCGGCGACCGATGTGGCTTGCGATCATCATCTTCATCGTCGGCTACAAACTCGGCGAAGCGATGGCTGGCGTGATGGCGATGCCGCTCTACATCTCGATCGGCTTCTCGCTCAATGAAATCGCGGCGGTCTCGAAGCTGGTTGGATTCTTCGCGACTGTAATCGGCGCGATTATCGGCGGCCTGGTGACCTCGAAGCTTGGCGTGATGCGCGCGCTCATCCTGTGCGGGATTCTGCAATCGGCCGGCAACTTGTTTTACGTGCTGCAAGCGGTGGGCGGCCATCGACTCGACTATCTTGCGTTGTGCGTCGCCGCCGAGAATCTCACCGGCGCGATGGCGGGCACGGCGCTGGTCGCCTATCTCTCCGGCTTATGCTCGCCCGCGTTCACCGCGACGCAGTACGCGCTGCTGTCGTCGCTCGCGGCGGTGGGACGCACGATGGTCGCGTCGTCGGGCGGATTGCTCGCAGACCGGCTCGGCTGGGTCCCATTTTTTCTGATCACGACGGTCGCGACAATCCCCGCGCTGCTGTTGCTCATCTGGATCGCGCGTCGCGATCCGGGGGGCTTCTCGCCTGCGCGACGAAAATCTCTTGTCACATAGATAACATATTTCGTCGAATCGACCTCAGGTCGCCAGCGTTATTCAGCCCGCA
>PMOH01000160.1 GCA_003161515.1 Deltaproteobacteria bacterium | reverse complement strand
ACGAAGCCGTGATGGTCGGTGACGACTGCGGAAACGATCGCGAGGCCCAGCCCGGTGCCGCCTTTTCGGCCGGAATAGTACGGCTCGAAAATGCGGGTGCGTAGGCGCGGGTCGATGCCGGGGCCGTTGTCGGCGACTTCGAGGGTCACCAGCGAGTTGTCGGAAAGCCGGTGACTGCGGACCTCAATCTGCGGGCCGGCGCCGTTGTGATTGATGGCGGTCACGGCGGCGACGGCGTTGTCGAGCAGGTTGACGAGCGCGCGCTTCATCGCGTCGCGATCGATCGGGATGAGCGGAATCGCGGGGTCGAGCGCGAGCACAAACTCGACGTTGGGATGAGCCTCGCGAAAATTCGCGACGGTCTCGCCGGCCAGTGCGTTGATGTCACCGGGGACGGGATTCAGATGCGGCATCCGCGCGAAGGCCGAGAACTCATTGACGAGACGCTTGAGATCCTCGACCTCGCCGATGATGGTCTTGGTGCATTCCTCGACCAGCGCGGATTCGATTCCCGGGCGTGCGCCAAGCTGACGGCGAAGACGCTCGGCGGAAAGCTGGATCGGGGTCAGCGGATTTTTTATCTCGTGCGCGATGCGGCGAGCGACTTCGCGCCATGCTTCCATGCGCTCGACTTTCGCGATCTGGCTGACGTCCTCGAAGAACAGCACCGTTCCGGCCGGCTCGCCGGGCGCGTCGCCGAGCGGACTCGCGGTCATCATCAGTTCGGTCTCGCTGCCTGCGACGTCGAGCTTGACGGTCGAGCGAGCCTCGCGCGGACGCGTCGCAAATGCGAAGACGTCGTCGAGCACGCGAGCGAGCGCGACCGGGAACGCGCCCTGGTAGTTGCGACCGATGACGTTGGCGGCACTGAGATCGAGCAGGCGCTCGGCGCATGGATTAATCGTGGTGACGACGCCGTCGTGATCGAGTCCGACCACGCCGGCCGACACGTTGCGCAGCAAGGTCTCGGTATACTGGCGGCGGCGCTCAAGTTCGGCGGCCGACGAGCGCAGGTCGGCGGTCATCTGGTTGAATGAATCGACGAGCTGCCCTATTTCGTCGTCGCCGACGGCGGGGATGCGGAAATTGAGATCGCCGGCGGCGATCGCCTGCGTCCCGCGTGCGAGCAATTTGATCGGACCGGTGATTCCGCGCGAGAGAAAAATTCCGAACCAGCTCGCGAGCGTGACCACCACGAGTCCGATCAGCACCAGCGTGATCAGGTAGCTGTTCATGATCGGCTGGCGCAGGATTCGGAGCTGGAAGTAATCCTCGGAGACGCGCGAGATGTTGGTCGCGCGAGTCGCGAGGCTTTGCGGCAGATAGTAATCCACCAGCACGGCGCCGAGCACGTTGTCGGTGTCGCTGGAGACGTAAATCGGCGCGGAGCCGCGGATCACGTCGGCGTTGCCGAGGCGGTCGGTGCGCGTGAGCGCCTGTCCCTTCAGGGTTTGCGAGATGATCGGCGAATCGGGCGACGCGCCGATGCCGGTCGGCGTCTTGGGACTCAGGTCGAGCAGCAGCAGTTTGCGATCGGTGGAGAAGACCTCGATGGTGCCGAGGTTGTACTCCTGCTGGCGCTTGGCGATGAACTTTTTGAGGTCGTCGCGCTTACCCGGCGCGAGCAGGCCCTGCGCCGAGATCTCTTCGGCGAGCACGCGCGCGAAATGCGACGCGTTGTTGGCCGAGTTCAGGTAGTAGGTCTTCGCGATTTCGAGCGAGTCGTTGAGAATCTGCTCGTACTCGGGATTGAACCAGCTGTTGATGTCGGCGTGCAGGAACACTCCCGAGACGTAAAGCAGGAACGCGCTGGGGATGAGTGCGACCGCGATGAAGCCGGAGACCAGTCGCACCTGGAATTTTGAGCCGATGAGTCCGCGGCGGCGCTCGAAGATGACCTTGGCGAGGTTGCGTCCGACCAGGAACAGCATCAAGCCGAGCAGCAGGAAGCTCAGGTTGAAAAGCGAGATGACAGCGAGATTGGAAGCGAGCGAGGTGTGACGCGTGAGTGGCGGCAGCTCGGTTTGCGCGAGTACGAATGCGACCAGAACCGCGCCCGCCACGCCGACCGCGATCAGTTCGCGACGACGCCGCTTGCGCTCTGCAAGCCGATGCGGGCTTACGTTCTTTTGCGCTGCCAATTCGTCAACGCCTCATCAACGAGAGGAATATCGTCGCAATGATGCTGATTAGAATGCAGGTGACGATGGGAAAATAGAAGGTGAAGTTGCCGCGACGGAGGTAGATGTCGCCGGGCATTTTGCCGACGAACGGCACCGACGAGAATCCCCACAGCAACAGTCCCACGAAGATGATCGCGATACCGGCGAAGACCNNCGCAATACAAGCGCGCCCTGCCCTGCAATCGCTTCTAGGCGTGCGCGTGGGCGTGCGATTTGGCGCCGGCGGCCTCACGCGCCGCGAGCGTCTCCTTGATGATTTTTTCAGCGACTGGAGCCGGAGCCTCCTCGTAGTGCGAGAAATGTTGCTCGAACGAGCCGCGGCCTGACGTGATCGAGCGCAGGTCGGGCGCATACTTCAGCACTTCCGACATCGG